>JAEORN010000292.1 GCA_016840825.1 Candidatus Thorarchaeota archaeon
ATTCATGCAGGACTTGAATGCGGAATCCTTGGTGCAGGAATTCCTGGTCTGAAGATGGTATCCATCGGTCCCACACAAAAGAATGCCCATTCACCTGATGAGAAGGTTCGGATAGCTGATATCGGGATTCTCTACAGCCTTCTCAAGGACGTCCTTCGAAACATACCTAGCCTCTAGAATCTATTGAAGGTCATCAAGACCAAGTTTTTCAAGGATTCCCTTTGGTGGCCTTCCTGTTTCTCTATCCCAGCCTCTAAATCTATACCAAGTTTCTAGCTGTTCCTCTATATCTGGGACATGTCCTTCCGTTCCCCCTTCAAGGGGTCGTTGAATCAATTCAGGAAGCTTCTCCTGCTTCGCATCGTAACCTAATTTCAGGTTCATCATTCGCATTAAGGTAAATATCCTCTCACCTGTTTTCTTGAGTTCCTCGATTGAGTAATCCCAACCTGTTACCAAACGAAGGAGCTTGATCATTTCACCTCCCTTTATCGGGACAAAGTTGCAGATTCCTACCGAATTCGTGATGCTTCTGAAGTTCTGATGCTTGGCAACTATCTCAGCCTCATTGGCAAAACGATCTTGGCTTTCAATCCCCATGTCCTCATTCGTCTGTCCCATCTGGACATTGTACATATCTGCAGCCATATGACATGCTCCGCGTGGTGAGGTAGCATAACCGACTGCAAGCCCCGAGAATCCACGGGGATCGTGCTGTGGAAATTCCATGCCATGTGTTTGAACAGCAAGACTCTCCACTCCGAATTTTTTCCCGACTGCGACAGTTCCTTCTGCTAATATCTCTCCGATACCCTCGCGTTTGGTGATCTTGTCAATAAGCAAACTCGCTGCCTCAATGTTACCCCATTCAGGCCTAATACCATCCAAATCCTCAGCTGAAATAATTCCTTCATTGAATAAGTAGTAGACAAACGCGATTGTGTTCCCTCCAGATATTGTGTCAAAACCTACCAGATCGAGTTTCTTGGTAAGATACTGTAACGCCTCAAGGTTGTTATTTAGAATGAGAGTACCCATAGTACCAGTGACCTCCAGCTCTGGCCCCTTGAAGGGTCCTGCTGCATACTCTCCTTCCTTTACCTCAACAACTCTTCCACATCCAATTGGGCATCGGAAACATGCTTTCTTTCCAACCAGAATTGTTTCTCTGACGGTCGTACCACTTAGGTTGTATGAATCAAAATCGGCCACAGTGTAATAACCTGCAGGCAGTGAGCCATACATCAGGCTTGCCATGTCAACGAATCCTGCAGTCCCAAGATCCGAGTACATGCGAACCGAAGGGTCTTGCAAGTAGTCATCTTTGAGTTCATCTGCATATTTCGTCAATTCATCTGAATCATGAATTGGTATCTTTCTATCGGTGCCTTTCACGACAATTGCTTTGAGTTTCTTAGAACCCATTACTGCTCCCACACCAGTTCGTCCTGCAGCACGATGATGGTCCACGATGACACTGGCATACTTCACAAGATTCTCTCCTGCTATCCCAATTCTCGCGATTCCTGCGTTCTTATGCCCTGTTTCCTCCTTCAGGGTCTCCCAAGTTTCCTCTGTGTCTTTTCCCCAGAGATGATCTGCTGATTTGAGGAGAATCTTGCTGTCTTCGATTAGAAGATAGGTTGGAGTTGTAGCTTGACCTAGGATAAGAATCCCATCAAATCCCGCGAATCGAAGGTCTGCGCCAAAATGTCCGCCAACTGTACTGTAGCCCAAGATGCCTGTATATGGTGATCTCGAACAGAATGTAGTCTTGCTGCCTGTGGGGACCATAGTGCCAGTGAATGGTCCTGTCATGATGATTAGAGGATTGTTTACTCCAAGAGGATCGGTGTCCTGATCGATAAGATCGTATAGCAGACGTGTGGCAAGTCCAGCACCACCCAAGAATGAGCGTGCCATCTTTTCATCTATCATCCTCTCTCCTAATTCTCCAGAAGGAAGATTCACAGTCAGGATTTTTCCTCTGTATCCCTTCATTACCTTACTCTCCTAGAAGTCGATTTCTTTTCCTTCGTACATGTATTCGTATATCTTCTTGATATCCGCCGCCTCGATTGATCTAGGTGTCATGGTAATGCTAGAATCCATCATCGCAAAATCAACAAGTGTTTCAAGACCTTTCTCAAACACTTCCTTTTCAATTCCTGCTGCCTTCAAGCTCCTAGGAAAGTCTACTTCATCTTGCAACTCTCGTATCCTCTTCGCAAATAGTCTTGCCGCCTTTGGATGATCGTCTTCATCAATTCCAATCAGCCGACCAAGTTCCCAGTAGTGCTTTGCAGTGTCAGGATTATCATATGCATTGAACTCAATGGTATAAGGCAGGGCCATACCAACTGCCATGCCATGTTGAACCCTGAGGACTGAACCTAGACTATGTCCTAATGAGTGAGCAAGACATACTTGGGAGTTGCTGAACGACATTCCAGCAAGTGCAGCAGCAACGAGCATCTTCTCTCGTGCCTCTAGGTCCGATAGGTCTGCCATTGACTTTGGCAACCACTCAAACACTATTTGAACTGCCTTCATCGTTACTGCATCTGAGAAGTCATTCTTCCATACTGATGTATATCCCTCAACTGCATGAGTCAAAGCATCAAGTCCAGTATTCGCAGTCAGCGTCTTGGGTAGGTCTTTCACGAAGGTGGGCTCTAGAATCGCCATATCCGCCATAAGCTCGGGATTTGTTGTGGCGAATTTTCGTCCTGACTCGTCTTCACGTACCACGATGGCACGTGTTGCCTCAGATCCAGTTCCTGCTGTTGTAGGAATGCAAATCAGAGATGCTTTCTCCTTCAGCCCCAATGCATCAAATGGTGAGAGCGCCTCGCGATTCATCTCCGGCTTCGCATATAGAACCCACGCCGCTTTCGCAGTGTCCATCACACTACCCCCTCCAACTGCGATGATCGTATCTGCTCCAAAGGATTCCATTGCTTTTGCTGCGTTCTTGGCTACTGACACTCTAGGATCAGGCTCTGCATCTTTCCAGATGTCTACTTGCCATCCATTATTTTCCAAGATCTTCTTTATCATCTCAGGAAATCCAAAGCCCACGATCACCTCGTCAGTGATGATGATTGCTTTTTCTCCTTTCAACAATTCGAGCTCGCTGAGAGCATCTTCTCCGAACACCATTTTTGGTACAAAGAACCACCATACCATACCAACCATCTCCTATATCATAGTACGAGAAAGTCAGACCTACTCATCAGAAGTTAGTAGAACTCCCTCTTATTTGTGATGCAAGACTAGGTTCAAAGAATGAAGGTTTCTCATCCACTTCAAAATGATGAGAATATTAGTGCGCGCAAGTATTAATAGCAAACACTTGTGCTCTTTTTATGGTAGCACGCCGCTACTAATTAATACCGCACGCTGAATCTATTTCATATATCTATGCTTGAGTAGATTCGGAGAGGAGATTATAAAAAATGAAACATAAGATTATTTCAGGAATCTTCTGCTCATTGCTCATCATACTGCTTGTTGCTCCGATGATGTCAATTTCAGCACCTATCACTGTAATGACTGATTCACCTATGAATGGATCAACAACTGCTATGCAGGGACCTCCTGTAGAAATGAGAATCAATGTGTATGAG
>JAEORN010000293.1 GCA_016840825.1 Candidatus Thorarchaeota archaeon
CATTCGCTATTAGTGAAACGCTTCTGTTTACTTGTGTAAGAGCATTCTCCGCTATTTTCCTAAGATTCGGCGGGAGGGACTTATCTTGTAGAATGAGTTCTAGACTTCCCATGATTCCTTGATGCATGTTATTCAAATCATGTGACATCAAATCCGTAGCCCATTCTGCTCTTGCTCGAGCTTCATTGCTTTCTCTCTCAGCCTTAACCTGTTCTGTAATATCTAAAGAGAAGCCTCCGATCAAAGGTGGTTTTCCTTCACGAAAGATGGGAAATTTATGGCTTCGAAAGGTTTTGATTTTTCCATCTCTCTCTCTCACAGCCTGAATCCTATCGATAGGTCCTCTTGTGAGCACCTTCTGGTCTTCCTCATCTAGAGCTTGAGCTCTCTCCCCCTTGAAAAGATCAATATTCGTTAGTTCTTGGAAGTTGGGATTGGGAGCTCTACTCTTCATGAATTGATTTACGAAAATCACTCTTGACTCATGGTCCTTAATGAAGACTGGACCTGGCATGTTATCCGCAAATGCGACGAATTGCTCTTGACTCTCTCTTAATTTCTCTTCAGTTTTCCTTCGTTCAAGAATTGTGGCGAACATCCCTGCAACTGTAGTGAAGAAGATTCTGTCATCTTCATCAAGGAGCTGAATTTTTTTTGAGGCAATATTCACGATGCCCTGTAGTGAATTGTCACCTCCGATTATTGGCCAGAAGATTAGAGTTTTAATTCCCAACTCCTTCGCTCGTGACATTCTCTCTGGAGGGTCATTTAGCATCGACACATCAGGGACTACCAAGGGCTCGAAAGTTCGTGCAGTCCTAGCGGCGAGAAGATTCGGATCGTTTCTTCGAATTGATTTCGTCGCTTCACTTATTTCAAGATTTACAGATGCAACTAGATTAAGAGTATCTTCCTCTTCATCAAACAATCGAATTGTTCCAAGGTCAAAACCGAGAGTTTCAATCAGTCCTTCTATTAGATGCTGACAGACTTTTGAGATTCCCTCTGTACTGAGAGATGCTTCAGCAATTATGCCATAGGCTTTCCGCTCTCTAGCCGCCGCTTCCCGTGATAGTTCATCATCCGTGGCATTAACAGCATATACCATGACATAGTTTTTACCAGATATGTTTACAGTATGCGCTGTTATCTCCAGCACGTGTTTTTCTCCATCTCTCGCAATGAACTTAAAGCGTTCATTGTCATTTTCACTAGTGCCCTGAGAAAGCCTCATTAAGCGTTTCAAGGCATCTTCCCGCTCATCAGGACTCAATACATTCGCTAAGACTGCAACATCCTGTCCTATCGCCACATCTGGAGTAATTCCCAAGTTCTTTGTGATACTTTCATTTGCGTAGATGATTTTTCCAGTATCGATGACAAGGACTCCTTGTGGAGAATTATCAAAGAACATCCCAAATAATGAACAGTCAAGTTTGGGATCGGATGCAGTATTCATGTCCTTGGTCATCTCTTGCATCACTTATTTCACATTATTCTGCTTAACCTTGATGCAATTCATTTCGTTGTAAATATATGCTTGATGACGTGTACTCAATATCCCTCACTGTTTTTTGGTTCATGCCTCCAAATGATTCTATTATTTGCTGACTGCAGCAGGAAATTGCATGAATATGTCAATGTACAGAAGTATTCATTGATGCTGCTTTTTGCACAATGTTTATAACATCTCTGCATTGTCTTGGTCCAACCGTTTCTGAGTGTGGAAACATGATACGAGTGTGCCTTGGCCAATGGCAAAGGGGCCTGCTCCGGCCCGTTTAGATTATCCGCCAAATGCTACACTATACTGTCAAAACACCTCTTCTTCTCTGATAATTTTCAATCCATGTTTTCTTCAATGTAGATTCATGACCATCTATGCATTAGTCTTTGATTTTCAGATGAGATGCTGTCTTGCAGAAACGGTGAGTAAAAGGAGTTTGATGAATTGACTCGATTAAACACAAGAATACTATTAGACCCAGAAGAAACACCTACTCACTATGTGAATATCCTGCCACACTTGGAGAATCCGCTTCCTCCACCATTGAATCCCGCAACAGAGGAACCAATTGGGCCAGAAGCATTGCTTGCACTGTTTCCTGAGGAATGCGTCAAGCAAGAAGTGACTCAGGATAAACGAATTAAAATGCCTGAAGAAGTTAGAGAGATTCTCATCCGGTCTGGAAGACCCACACCTCTTCAGCGAGCAATCGGCCTTGAACGGAATCTCAAGACTCCCTGTCGCATTTATTTCAAGAGAGAAGATGTTTCACCTACTGGAAGCCACAAACTGAACACTGCTATCGCTCAGGCTTTCTATGCTCAGAGAGAGGGAACTGAGCGGCTGGCCACAGAAACTGGAGCAGGTCAATGGGGAAGTGCAGTTGCCCTTGCGTGCTCTTATTTTGATATTAAGGCTATGATCTATATGGTTCGAATAAGCTTCCAACAGAAGCAGTATAGGGGCATGCTAATGAGAACATATGGTGCAGAGATAGTTCCAAGTCCTTCTGATAGGACAGAATTTGGTCGCAAGCTTAACCGTGAACAGCAAGACCATCCGGGTACCCTAGGAATTGCTATCAGTGAGGCACTAGAAGATACACTTAGCC
>JAEORN010000294.1 GCA_016840825.1 Candidatus Thorarchaeota archaeon
GAAGGGTCCGTGAAGACTCTCACATATGGGAATGTTTCCTCTATCAATAGCAATCCTATCGAGAAGAAGCCATTCTTCCATTTCGCACCAGGTACTATAGCTTTCACCATTGGTAGTTGGGGGTGTAATGCTTCATGCGGATTCTGTCAGAATTACCACATATCAAAGCAAAGACCTACACCAAAAGTGACGAGGTATATGAGCCCTGAGGAGTTTGTGAGCTCTGCCATTGCGAAGGGAGCTCACGGGACTTCTATATCATTCAGCGAAGCAGCTACCCTCATGCTTGAATGGAATCTCGAAGTGTTCAGACTGGCAAAGGAAAGAGGATTATACAACACGATTGTCACGAACGGATATATGACTCCTGATGCGATCGACCTCATGTCCCAAGCAGGACTTGATGCTGCGAATGTAGATGTCAAAGGCTGCGAACCAGAAGTAAGAAAGGTGTGTGGAATCAGTCTAAAACCAGTACTTGATAATATCCTTCATATGAAACGACTCGGTGTCCATGTAGAACTCACAACTCTTGTTGTGCCTGGATTAAGTGATAGTATGGATTGCCTTGAAGAGCTTGCATCATGGATCCTAGAGAATATGGGAACGAAGACGCCTTGGCATCTCAATCGATATCATCCTGCTTATGAGTTCACAAAACCTCCCACATCGCTGGAACTACTGATCGAAGCCAGAGATATGGCTAAGGACAAGGGACTTGAGTTCGTATATATCGGGAATGTTGGTAGAAGAGGATTGGAGGATACTGAGTGTCCAAGATGCGATAAGCTATGCGTCGAGCGTTTTGCACTGGCCTCTCAGATTCATGCTGTGGACAATGAGGGGAGATGTGAGAATTGCGGATACGATTTAGCTATTCGCTTCCACCCTTCTCACAGAGGAGAATCCTAGAAGTCATCCTTGAAGAGGTCTAGCTCTTCACCAAGAAGGTAATGACAGAACCAACGGTAGATATGAAGACCTATCGCGTAATTCTCGCATGGATGGATGAAACCATGTCCTTTCCCTGGTAGGATGAAGAGCTCAGTGTGAACTCCCTTGTCCTTCAATGATCTATACATCTCTTGGGCGCTGACTACTGTTATCCGCTCGTCCTTCTCACCATGATGCAGCAACATTGGTGTCTTTGCCTTCTCAATCGCAGCCATCGGTGCACTCTTGATATAGCCATCTCGATGCTCTGGTTTGAAAGGAGTACCATCAAGATGTACGGTATGTCTTGCGTCAGATCCGATATAGTATAAGTACCAACTACTTACTCCTGCGAAGACCGAAACAGCCTTGCATCTATCAGTATGCATCCCAATGTACGCACTAAGATACCCGCCCTGGCTACCACCCATGCTGCCAATTCTATCAGGGTCAACGAATCCTTGCTCAATAAGATAGTCGATACCTGACTCCAAATCCCACAGGTCGTGTGTTCCCAGATTGCCATGATTCAAATTCATAAACTCACGACCTCGTCCAACACTTCCTCTATAGTTTGGTTCCAAGACTAGAATCCCCCTAGCTACGAGTGAATGAACAGGATTTGCGAACTCTGAATCTACAAGGGAGAGAAATGAGCTATTCCTAGGACCTCCATGAGGATATAGAATCAATGGATACTTCTTTGATGGATCGAAATCAGATGGTTTTCTAAGAACACCCTCGATCTCTACACCATCTTTACTCTTCCAGCGGATCGATTCCACGGTTCCAAGATCCCATTGACTATGGTCCTCTGTACAGGTGGTAATACGTTGGATTCTTACACCGTCAGCAACAAGAGAGCCAAAGTAGACTTCCTGCATGGCTGTTGGCGATACACCTACGAAGGCAATGTCGCCATTATCATTGATACTAAATTCCTGCTTGGGCGAAATATCTCTCAAGTCGTAGGTTTCGAAATCACCGGATTCATAGAGTTGTGTAATGACTATTTTGCTCTCATTCCAATGGGAAATGAAGATTCCTTGTTTGGTCCAGTGAATATCTTGAGGACGTCGATCTAGCTTCTCGGAGATCAATTTCAAATTAGCCAGAGGTTGTGCATCATCTTTGGGCAGATTAGCATCAGTAGCAGAAATTAGCCAGAGGTCATCTCGAGGTTGCACAGAAGCTCCAGGTACTGGTCCACCAATAAGAAGGGTATCCCCATCAGGAGAAACAGCTTTCACAGTAAAGCCAGTAGGTAGTGCTAATTCGTGGAAGGATAAAGTAGAGAGAGCCTCTTCTAGAGTGGTTTCTTTAGCCATCTTGAAGATAGATTCAGGTTCGACATCAACCTTGAAGCAGATGGTCTGGTACTCATAATAAAGATCCACACCAGTCTGACAGTTCAGATATATTGTGTTCTTTGATGGAGATATCACAAATGATGTGATTTGGTACTTTGAATCAAAACCCTGAGTTATCTCGAATTTACAAGGGGGAGCTGTGAAATTCTCTTTTTCAAAGAATCTTCTTTCAAGATCTTCCTTCTCGATGAAACGTTTTCTGCCTATGTAGAAAAGGCCTGTATCAGGCACTTCGCTCTCAACATGAACGAAATCACCAATACGTTCGTTCTTGGTATTTTTACCTGTCAGATAGACTAGCCCATCAGCATATGGGGAGTATAGATTTACTCGTGAGTGATTGCTTAGGATTCTTAGTCCTTCGCCCATCATCTTCTTGACTATACAAATATCAGACCATCTAGGATTACCAGAGGGGGCATGTCTGTTAACTGCGTAAGTATCATTGTCTATCCACATTATTTCTGATCCATCTGCAAAGGCAAGATGTGTTTCCTTGGTTTCTGTATCATAGATGTACATCTTTCCATTCAGACTGTTGCAACTTAGATCCAGTTCGATTTTTGTATAGGCAATCTTCTTGCCATCGGGAGAAATAGATGGTCGAAAATAGTATGGCCGTGTTATCATGTCCTTTACAGTGGGTCTTCGTTTCTCAATGGTCGCATCATCTATCATCTGGGTCACAAGCTCGCGTATCTTATCATTCAGCGACTTGCCTCAGATGCTATTTAATGCTAAGTCACCACATGAGGTCACAGATTGTTCCAATCAACGCAATTATTCCTTCAGGAACTTCCTTGTACCATTTCTTGGAATTGTCAGAAAATCTCCAACTCCATCTTGCTTAGAGCTTCCGGAAATGATCTATAGCATGTTCCAAAATCACTTTTCAACGCCGATTACGTACATACCAGATTGCAATTAAAGGACCCAAAGTGACTATCGAGCCTATTGTAATGAGCATAGGAAAGACACTGACGACCAGCGGCTCCTCGGTGATATAGATGTCGAATATATGAGGGTATCTATTTCCAGCGTAGTCGTAAACAAACAGAACAGCAATAACTCGTATCTCCATTAGGCCTTCCTGATGTGTAAGGGCAATGTACGACTGCAAAAGATCCTCAGAGATTGTCAAAGAGATTAGTTCGTTTGTTGGTGCATCGACGACCTGACACAATAACAGATAATCATATCCCGAAGGATCGGTAGAATACATACCGTTAAGCTCGACAACAGAGATTCCGCCAAGGTCTTCGATTTCCAAGTATATGCTGGGATCTTCTCGAGTGACATTGTAACTGTTGATGGTTTCGTTCCACCCTGAGCCAATGATATCGACACGGGGTGTCTTTGAATCGAATCGCAATGTGATATTGAAGACATCTTGACTATGGCCCTCCACCATTACTTGCAGCTCTAGCAACATGCCAACTTCCACTTTTGGAAAGCTCGTATACCTTCGTGACGAGTTGAAGTAGAAGTATGTGGAGCTTCGATATCCTAGATATTGAATGAACTCCTCGTCTAGTGTCAGCAAGTCATGATTAAAGGTCGTTGGATAGGTCCACGTAGTAGTTCCCCCTTCAATAGGGTCAGTGAGAATCATGCTAATATCATCAATAAGTTCTGGTGTGTCCCAAATCATATCGAAGGAAAGCCATCGATCCTTGGTGAATTCCTGAGTAAGATTGGGAGAGAAGATTCTCCAAGTGATGTAATGTTCGATACCGCCAATATCTAGGTCACAGAGTCCCATTAGGAACACGGGAGTACTCTGAGGTGGAGCAACGAAAGGTGGCGCGTCCTGTGATCCGATGCTACCACGCTCAGGTACGTGTGCAGGTTCATCTATACACCCCTCAGAATGAGTGCTCCCCGATATACCACAGGATGCCATCAAGAGGAGTGTGAGGACACCTATGGTCAATTTCAATATCTGCATGAATCACGCAACTCCATTCCACAATCGCTCCATATCAAAGTGAATGGCTATATAATATCCGAGAGGAAAGGAAATGTACTAAAATTGGAACACGTGTTCTTACTTATCATATCTATTTATGAATGAGAATAACATCATGAAAGATTCCTAGGTGATGATGTGAGAGTTGCAGCAGTTGCTGATGTCCATAGTCCAAGGTTTCTGAGCGAGTTCAGACACGCTCTAACAAGGTGTGTTACTCCAGACATTTTCCTTCTTGCTGGGGACATGATTGAAGCAGGACGCTTATACGAGTACCAGAATATCATCAAAATTATCATCAATCACTTTGGAGAAGAGGTGCCGGTCATTGCTTGCTTTGGTAATGATGAGAATGTTGAGAATAAGGAAGAGATTAGAGAGGTTGTAAAAGAGAGAATATGCTTCCTTGATGGAGAGATCACGATCATCTCAGCGAAAGAGATCAAAATAGGTATACTTGGTGTACCACTACTTGACGCGGCTAATAGTTTACAAGATATGACTCTAGAAAGCATTGTCGAGAAGAGAATCAATGAGCTTTCAAAGAGATTAGAAGAGCTCAAGAAACGTTGTCACAGAACCATCCTACTTATGCATTACAGTCCAATCTCAACAGAAACATACCCAGTTTCATTCACATGGTGGATCTCAAGAGTCTTTGCTAACGTTGTTCCGGACATCATCATCCATGGACACATACACTATGCAACAAATCCTGAAACGCAGATAGAAGATACTAGAGTTGTGAATGTTGCATATCCCGCGACTAGAAAGATAACAGAGATTGTCCTTGAAAAGTAGCTAATACTTGCTAAGAACCCAAGGACTCCATTTCGTCTTTGATGTGCTTGCCGATAACTCGCCCTCTAATCGCTTTCTAATCTGATATAGCTCGCCAAATCTAGGAAGATTAGCAAATTCCGAAAGCTCCTTTGCAACCTCGTCAAATACATTGATGGGCACATTTTTGAAGCAGCCGACAACGTAGTTCTGATTTTTCTTACCTAGCAGGAAAGCCCTGAGTATACCCTTCAGATAATTACGTTCTGCGACAGCGACCCGAGTGACTTTCATAGCAATGACAAATACTCGTATTTTTCCTAATAAGTGATAATAGTACCTAACTAGGTCCCTTTTCTACCCCTCGTGAAGGAGCGTTGATAGCTATGTTTTTATACTTTGGTCAATTGTATTATACTTGAGTCAAATTATATTGACGTGAGTATAATGAGTAGGAAGAAAGGTACATCCCCCAAGGAACGCAGAATGGAACAAGAACGCAAGATCAGGCGTGAAAGTATCATTACTGTTGCTGAGAAGACATTCGTTGAAACCAGCTATGAGGAGTCCATGGTGGACAAGATAGCTCTTGAGGCAGGATATACCAAGGCTACGATTTACAATTATTTTGATTCGAAAGAAGATTTGTTGGCCGCAGTCATCGCTCGAACCTATCAATATCTCTACGATGCTCTGGATGGTTCGCTAAAAGACACTGGTGCCAAAACTCAGCTCAGGGCGGTTGGTGATGGATACCTGGCATTCGCAGAAACATATCCAGGGCAAGCGTCCCTTCTCAATTCTGGTAGATGTGGTTTGATTAGCATGCGTATCCTTGAGAAGATCAATAGCAGTAATCCGTTGACAGAAAGCGAGATTGAGTACAAGGAAAAGGAAGGACGGGTTGCCGAGCTCATGATGGGTGTGATTACTCGTACCCTGAAAGAATCAGGATTAGAGGGCAAGATAGACCCAATGAGATTGCTGTTGGCACTCAGTGCAATCAATGCTGCAACACTTGAGTTGCTTAGACGAGGAACTGTAGGCGGACAACCACAAGATGAGATCAAAGAAACACTTGGGGTTCTCTTCAATATTCTTGAACAAGGAGTAAAACACTATGATGAAGAATGAAATGACAATGGAAAGACAGGATAATGAAGGTATAAGCATTATAAAGAGAATCCTTTCTGCTACATGGAACTCTTTTGCTTGGGGATTCATCTCAGCCCTCTTTATAGGATGCTTGGCTGCTGGGATATGGACAATCATCCCAACTGCATTACTTCCATGGGGTTCCTCGGAACTCAACTTGATCGGATATGTATCACACTGCTCGTATGCTCCAGTAAGCACAAGCATCCTTCTTGGTGCCTCGCTCATTGGAGCGATTCTAATAGCCAAGAAGGGCGGGAGGAAACCTGTAGGATATACGGTGTTTGGAATTACAGGGACTGCAACGCTTGCTGGTTCAATAGGTGGTCTGGATGTCAGCACCTTCATTGCAATGGGTAGCGCTGTTGGAGTAGCGATCGTTCTTGGGATATTCATTGGAATCCTTTATCGTCGAGGGGCTGATTGAGAGATGCGCGGACTTGTCATCTACCATTCAGGTTTCGGTAATACGAAGTTAGTTGCAGAAGCATTGGCTAGAGGAATGCAAGAGGGAGGGATCGAAACAGATTGCATGGAAATTCAGAATGTCGTCTTGAATGACCTCTCTCGGTACGATTTCCTAGCAATCGGAAGTCCAACTCATATGCTTGGGCCCTCGAAGGAGATGAAGGCATTTCTTGAGGATTTGAGGACAATCGATCTCAAAGGAAAGAACACCTTCTGCTTTGAGACACGAAACGAATCCCGAATGAATAACAGAAGCTATTTTGCTCTCGAGAACAGTGCAGCTAGAAGAATTGAAGCAGCAGCTAAACGAATGAAGATGCATATACTCAGACCTCGGGAGTCTGCCCTCGTCAAGGGTAGGGAAGGCCCACTCTATCTCAATGTGGAGGAGCAGTTCGAAATGATTGGTAGGGAGATCTCGAATCTCCTGACTGCTTCCTCAATGAGAACCAAGAGGAATAGCGTGAGTGTGTGAACGACAAAAAGGGCGAGTTCCTCGTTTGAACATCCTCTTCCAGTGCTTGCGTTGACTGATTTTCTTTTAATCCACCTTCTATTAGTTAGAAAGAGGATTTAGATGACATCAGCACGGAATAAGATGATATTCGGGCTTTTCATAGCTTCTTTGATTGTTGTTGGAATTATATTACCCTTAGCCATGCTACCGCCAGTGGAACACAGGGAATTTCAACTAGAGATACTGAGTGAGTTTGAAACTGGTGATTTCACATTAGGTGTCATCGTTGAGAACAATATTGCCTATCTCACCGTTACTGATGATGGAGCATCAGGAAAACTTCTGATAGTGGATGTAAGTGACCCATCAAACCCGACTGAGATTGGCTCATATGAGAATTTGATCTATCCAGCCAAGCTTGATGTCAGTGAGGGGATTGTCTATATCGCAGATCGAATGGGTCCATTGCACATTGTAGATGCCAGTGACCCCTCGAATCCAGAACAGATAGGAGAGTATGAGGGTAGTGGTGAAACCTATGATGTTCAGGTGATTGGGAACATTGCATACGTGGCGGATTGGAATGAAGGTTTGAAGATACTAAATGTTAGCGATCCATCGAATCCAGAACTCATTGAAGATTATTCCATCTATGGAGCATGCACCCAACTACACGTAGATGATGGTATTGCATATCTGATAGATCATCGAAGTGAGAATACCGGATTGAAAGTTGTGAATGTGAGCGACCCTACCCATCCAACCCTAGTTGATTCCTATATGCCTGATGATGATCTATGGAATCCACTTGTGTTTGGAGAGTTCATATACTGTGGAAATCACGAGGTGGGAGGTGGAGAGTTGATCATTCTGGATACAAGCGACCCCTCGAATGTTTCAGAGATTGGACAGTACGATTTTGGGGGCACTATCAATTCTATATTCGTGGTTGATACTATTGCATATGCAGCAGGATATGATGTAGGATTGATGTTGCTGGATGTGGCGGATCCAGAGAATCCATATTCTATTACTAGCTTAGCGGGAATTAGTCGAGGAAGGGATGTAGTTGTTGTGGAGGATATTGTGTATCTCACTACAGATGATGGCTACTTGATAATCATTCAACAATTGGAAGTGTTATCTTAAAGGTCGCTCCAGAATCACTAGGCTCGAGTTCGATATTGCCATCACACGCCGTAATTATTTGTTTGGCGAGATAGAGGCCTAATCCTCTCTCTTTCTTGGGATCACTCCTATAGAAGATGGACTTGTGAAGATCCTTTGGAATTCCAGGCCCATTATCGGTAACACGTATTACTAAGGCATTGTTCTCTTTGATGGCACGGATGATGACCTTTGGTTGTTTCCCCGCATGCTGTGCAGAGTTCCTCAACAGGTTCTCGAAAGCGATCGGCAAGAGAGTCCCTCCAGGACTCCTCAGTGAGGCAACAGATGGAGAGATATCAACGTGCACTGTGAGATTCATATTAATGGCCTCGGCATCCTTAGCGAGATCATTCAGCATATCACCAATTTGAATGTGGGATGGTGATGCTTCGTTGTTGAAAGTTCTAACCAAATTGGCCATCCTGAAACCAGCTGCCTCCGCAGATGATAGCATCTTCTCTGCAGCATCAGGATTGCCCTTCAATACCATGGAAGCGCTTTCGATATAACCCAGGACTGCCTGCAGGTCATTTCCTATATCATGACTCAATAGAGAGGTGTATAGCTCGATGACTCGTCTTTGCTGTTCTCGTTCCTCCTCAGCTTGTCGACGAGTCGTATTGTCTGAGACCACAACGATATGTCCAACCGTTCTTCCTGTGGAATCTCTATTTGCGACAATATCCACTGAGAGATACTTCCTAGGACTGGATTCACTCTCAAATGCTATGTCCAATTGAATTGGACCATAGGGTTCAATACCCATGTCCGAATTCAAAACCAGATCATCCATATTAAAGAGGTCAAACAAACGTGATCCCGTGAGATCTTTCTTTTGAGCCTCAAGGATTCTAGTGAGCCATTCGTTATGCAAGAGGATCTCGCCCTCCAAATCGATGACTGCGACTCCCAGAGGCATCGCTGCGACCACAGAATTGAATCTTCGTTCTCGGATTCCTATATCCCTTACCCAGTAGTAGACTCCAATTGTGGATAGAATTATGCCAACCGCTACGAAAAGATTCGTTTCTTCGTGTACCATAGTGAAGAACGACACAAGGATGTCATTCTCATTGAAGGCTCTATTCCTATCAACGAACTGGATGAGGGCTGTGTGTACTGTGATAATAAAAATCGATGACCATCCAATCTGCAAGCTAAGTCGTGCAATGGGTTGTTGAATTGACCTCTGAAACAATACAATTAGAGAGTAGACGAATCCTGAAAGGATGACAAAGAGAAGTGCATCACCATAATCAGAATAGCCTAGTCGAGTTTCATAGATGCTGAAATAGATTATAGATTGAATGACGACAAGCACTGGAAGTATGATAGGGACTATCCATCGCAGAATGATTCTCTTCCAATCGTTTTGAGATTCAGTCACCGATATACCCTCATAATGAATCCAGTGTGCCAAGGATGAATACGACACGAGGATATAAATCTGGTTTGAATGGGGAATCAATAACCCATTTGTTGTGAATCCAATAAGGTGATTAATAGGGGTAGAAGATAGTAAGCTGTGACCTACGATGCACTTGAAAGGTATCGACAAGCTACGAGAGAAGTTACCTGATTATCCAGGTAATCGAATTGCGATTTTGCCATTAAGGGGACTCCTTGCCTCAGTTATCGGATATCTATTATTGATAGTCTTGGATATCATCCCCCGGATGCTTCCAGACATTGAAATTCTAGTTGTCATCGAGCCGTTCATTCCTATC
>JAEORN010000295.1 GCA_016840825.1 Candidatus Thorarchaeota archaeon
ACTCTCCGAATTCTTATCCCATGCACAGAGTGGTATCGTTGACATTGCAAGCATCTTTTCAGGATCCCATAGCTTCCTTTCCATTATCTTCCAGAGTTTGTCATTAACGACAAACAAGGATAACGAGAGTGGCTGGATTGATGGAGCAAATCTGATAAGAAAATTATCAAGCCCTTCAAGGACTGATAATTGGTCAACGATAAAATCTAGTTGATCTCTAGAGAGTAGAATAGACTCACCTTTATCAAATGCTGAGGTCTGTTCAGAAGTTAATCCAAGATCAACTTCAACTTCATCCAGAAGTTCTTGATATGCTTTGGCTGGTTTTACTACTCTCATGGCTATATCGCGTCATTTACAATTCCTCAAAACAGTTTCGTTGGAGGAATGAGTACACTACGATACATCTTTATTCTCCATGAGGTTCTTAGAATGCTTGTGACCTATAATGAATAACCTCTATGGAAGAGACCTAATCACGACCCAAGATTGGAGTGTCGAAGAATTAGAAAAAGCACTTGATCTTGCTTTTGAGATGAAGGCAAATCGCTATGATCATCCACTAAACAATGCCCTTGATCGACGAACTTTCTTTATGTTCTTCTACAATCCGTCTGTTCGTACCAGACAATCCTTTGAAGCTGCCGCTACTGAGCTTGGAGGACATGCACAATTTCTCGAACCTAAGTCAATGCGCCTTAAGACTTCGAAATCAGCTGGAGAAACGATTGAAGATGCGGCTCAAGTTATGAGTCGATATGCAGTTGGTATCGGTATACGTATTTTAGAAACTGCGATTGACTACTATGGGCAAGGTGAAGAGATACTTCGCCAGTATGCTGAGAATGCCTCAATTCCCATCGTAAGTATGGCACATGATAAATTCCATCCCTTCCAAGGACTTGCTGATGTTATGGGATATAGACAACATGCTGGCAAGAACCTCAAAGGGAAGAAACTAGTTCAAGTATGGGGCAAAGGTGCACTTGTTCGTTCATGGTGTAGTGTTCAAGAGAGTATCATGATCAATACACGACTAGGTATGGATGTGACCTTGGCTCACCCAAAGGGATATGATCTTGATCCTCAGGTCATCAAATGGTGCGAGGAAAATGCAGCTGCAGCTGATGGCAACTTCGAGATTGTTCATGATTTGGAAGAAGGCTACAAGGATGCAGACATTGTCTATTCTCGAAATTGGATGACTTCAAGCTTCTATGATGACATGGCGAAATACGGAGTTGACGAGGCCAAAAATAGAGAGATTGAAAAAGCAGCCAAGTATGATGATTGGATTACAACCAGCGATTGGATGAAGAGGACAAATGATGCATACTTTACACACTGTGGTCCAGTTGATAGGAATGCAGAAGTGACCGACGAAGTATGTGATAGTCCAAAATCCATTGTCTATGATGTAGCTGAAGCCCGTCTTCATGTTCAGAAAGCTGTAATGGCACTAACAATGGGTGTAAAATAATCTAGAAATGGGCATTGACCCATTTCTTCATTCTTTTTTTGTTCAGAACTGTACATTTGTTAGAAACCCTTTTTATTCTGACGCGAATTATTTAATCAAATGTTTATTTTGGGCAAGACGTATATACCAGCGTAACATGTTTTCTACAACCGAGCCGGGAGAAAACCAATCGCAACTAATGGGTGTGTGTGTCCGTTCCAACAAAAAATGGAGATAGATTGCACAACGTTTGGGTTTGGACTTGGTAACTGAAACTTACGTGGACGCAAAGGCGTCCACACCTTATTCTTCTATGATTTCCTGCCATCGATGACATCGAATGTAGTGATCAGAACCAATCTCTTCTCTAACTGGTACTTCAGTCATGCAAAAATCAGTCATATATTGGCAGCGCGGATGAAATGGACATCCAGATGGAACATCTGCTAGATCTGGAGGGTCTCCTGGAATTCCGCGGAGTCTAGGCCTCTTCCCTGCCTTCATTTGCATCATAGCAATTGTAGGAAATGATGACATGAGTCCTTTAGTGTACGGGTGCTTGGGATTATGAAACATCTCAACTGCTGGTCCTGATTCTAATATCTTACCACAATACATGACAGCTACTATGTCTGCAAGCTCTGCAACAACACCTGCGTCATGACTAATTAGAAGAAGGGATACATCGAATTCTTCTTTTATCATTCTTAGAACATTTAGAATTTGTCTTTGCATAGTAACATCAAGAGCACTTGTTGGTTCATCAGCAATTACCATATACGGACCTGCGATGAGTGCCATAGCAATTAGGATGCGTTGACTCTCTCCACCAGAAAATGAACCTGGATCTAAGACATATCTTAGACCTGCATCTGCAAGTTGTACAATACCAAGATATTCGAGAACCTTTCGCTTCATCTCTATCAGTCTAATTTCATCTTCATGAATCTCAACGGGTTCAGCTGTCTGGTAGCCAATACTGTGTTGAGGATTTAATGCATGACCCAATCCTTGCGGAATCAGACTCAATTGCTTTCCTCGAATTTTGACAAGCTCTTCTTGAGGAAGACCAACTATTTGTTGTCCTCTGAAGATAACGCTCCCTTGAACCCCTGGTCTCTCAGTCTCTCCTTTGATGCCTTTTGCAAATGCCCTTCGTAGTTCAGGGTCATTCGAGGCTCCAGCTGAGAATTTTGCAACTTTCTCAAAAAGGCCTAACATTGCCAAAGCCATACTACTCTTACCTGAACCACTCTCACCCAGTAGACCAACACATTCACCTTCTCTTACAGTCAGTGTAACATCATCTACTGCGCGTACTAATCCTTTCTTAGATGGGTAGTATGCTTTTAGATTCTCTACAACCAGAA
>JAEORN010000296.1 GCA_016840825.1 Candidatus Thorarchaeota archaeon
ACCTTGAAGAGGAGAACGAACGGCTCACGGTGATCGTCGACGCAGCGCGCGAGGCCGTCCGTACATCGTAATCTGCAAGATTCGCATCCGGTCCGAATAGCACTGTGTCTACACCAAGAGACTCCACAACCTCAACCGCGCTTCCAGATGTACATATCATATCAGCCTCTGATTTAGCTTCAGCAGTAGTGTTCACATAAACGACAACGGGCACACCAGGATACTCCTTCTTCTTTGCACGTATCATCTCTGCATCTATGCAAGCTGCAAGGGGACAGAGTGCTCTAGGGTCTGGGATATACACAGGGACTTCCGGGGATAGAACTGCAGCCATCTCAGCCATAAAACGGACTCCTGCAAATAGAATGGATTTGCAGCCGTCAGACTCAGCAGATTTTCTCGCCAATTGAAGGGAGTCTCCTACAAAGTCCGCTATCTCTTGAATATCAATTGTCTGATAGTTGTGAGCAAGGATGAGAACCTTCTTTTTGCGTTTGAGTTCAAGGATTCTCTTCTGGAGTTCATTGAAGTCCTCTGTCACCTTTTTGCACCAGTTTTGAAGTTCCTCGAAATCACTTTTAATGGAATCTCAAAAGGCAACGATTTCCATTCGGAAGGAGATTTGGCAACATTTGCCATGTCATTTAAGTGGACTGTGTTTCATTGAAGATTCACCTAGAAAAGGAGGAAAAGACGACGAGAATTGGCGTCCTATCTGGACAAGAAGCAGGAATGATTGAAGATGCTCGGAGCGTTATTGACACGCTAAAGAATAGTAAAGCAGATTACGTCGTTGATGAAAGGCTTGCAGAAATCCTCAGAGTCAAAGGTATTGCTCCTCGAAAAATGGAAGTTGACGTACTAGCAATTGTTGGATCTGATCGCTTCTTATTGAAAACACTCCTAGAACTGGGTCAGATTGATATACCATTACTGCCAATCGCCTCAAAGGGACAGCCTGATTTTCTTTTCGACGTGCTGGTCACAAATTTTGCCAGTGTCATTGAAGACCTACTAGAAAAGAGATGGAATCATGAAGAGAAGAAGAGACTCGTAGCAGAAATATCAGGTAGAGAAACTCCTCCACTTCTCAATGATATTGGCATATTTGCACGGAGGAGCGCAACTCTGATACGTTACTCGCTCCTGGTCGATGGAGAACACTTTTGGAAGGACGGGAGCGATGGCTTGATAGTTGCTACACCTACAGGAAGTACTGCATATTCTCTGAGTGTTGGTGGCCCAGTCATTCTAAACGCCTCACCCGTGTTTTCGATCATACCAGTTAATAGTGTGAATCCATCGCGAAGACCACTAATACTGCCAGAAGACCTTGAGGTTGAAATCAGGGATCTAACAAGTTCCGTCGCGATAGAAGCAGTTCTTGATGGGCAGATAAGAAAGAAGATTGATGATAAACCAGTGAAGATTCGAAGAGCCGAAAAAAGTGCGATCTTCGTAAAGTTCGATGTTGAAAGAGTTGCAGGATTAAGAGGAAAGCTCCTGAAGAAAACGGAGACTGCAGATAGCCATACGCTAGAGCTGCCGCCAAGTGCAAAACTCGTTCTGAAAGTGCTGGAATATCAGGATCAGCTAAGCCAGAAGGAAATAATAGAGGAAACTATGCTTCCCCCAAGAACAGTCCGCTATGCCCTGTCTCTCTTGATGAGTGAGGGATTAATCACAAAGAAACTTTCTCTGAGAGACAGTCGCCAGGGACTATATCAAGTTAAAAAATAGACAAGACATTCAAAAGGTGACAAGAATTCAGAACATGGAGTGAAATAAGTGAAAGGACCCCTGAAGACAAAATACAAAGAAATCCAGAAAGTGTTCGATCAAGCAGTGGACGATTTGAAAAGGATTTCCAAGGGAAATAAGGTTCCTGAAGGTGAGGGTCCTTTTGGAGAGTCCAGAGAGTTAGCCACGTTCGAGCTTGCGAAGTCGAAAAATCAAGAAACAGAAAAACTTCTGATTGGAACAACCGCCAATGAGCTATTGCTAGAGATATTTCGGGATATCAAGGAAGAGGCGAAAGCATCTGATTTTATACAGTCTATGACTCTCTGTATGTATGGATACCTTCTTGGCAACTATAATGAAGAAGACTTCCGCTTTTTATATCGACAATCACTTAGATATGTAAAAAACCAGACACCAATAGAAAAATGGTTACGTAAAGCTCTAGTATTCATAAGCGCAGCCAATAACGATGATGTTAAGGACATACTTATAGAAATCCGTCACTGGATTCAATTCCTCGGAACACCGTTATTTGGCACGACCTCCTTTATAGAGGCTGGCACTGATCTGGGTGTCGATATTCATTCATTTGTTGAGTCAGAGGAATTCCGCCTTGTTAACGCAGTCACCAAACATCCACAATATCTGAGTGAGGCAATCCAAGATAGACCGTTTTTAGAAGTCTTTGAATCAATGAAGGAGTGGGCTCCCGATGTTATGCTTTCCAATCTTCTAAAAATAAAAAAGAAAGAAGTCTACAAACGCGCACAAAGCCAGATTAAACCTAGCATGACCGTTGAAGAAGCAACCAAAAGCATGGCACAAGTTTTTGTCAAGGAGCAATTTAGAACCAATAAGCAGACACTACTTCAAGTCAGACTTAAAGACCTCGATAGTCCTCCTCCAGGGGAGGTTGTGGATCCGATCATCTTTGAGATGATACCCCAGAAACTAAGGATGGACCTTCTTCCATCAGTCGCTTATTCAACAAAGATTAAGCAAATCGAAATAATATTCTTGGGCGGCCACCGGATTGGAAGAAGTGGTATTCTGATTAAGACGGATGCAGGAGGAATTCTCCTCGATTATGGTCTCTCTGTTGCGAATCACAGGATACCAGAATGGGTTCCAGAGCTAGAGATGATTGATACAGTTCTCATCAGCCACTCGCATTTAGACCATGTAGGTGGATTGCCAGTTCTCTATCAGGAGTTCACAGGCAAATGGTGTTCAGTAGGTCCAACTGGTGGCATAACTCGAATTCTGTTAGAAGACGCGCTGAAGGTTGGTACGCCATTCCCTCCACGTAGATATGATGACCTTGATCTCATCTCAAGGTACACTGAAGAGAACATTCAGAAAGTTGCAAACAATCATGTTCGATTGGACTATGGGCAGAGCGCGGAGGTCAGTCCGGGTATTGTTGTAACCCCAATCGATGCGTGTCATATTCCTGGAAGTGCTGTATACTCCATAGATATCGAGGGTGTAAAGATTTGTTATACCGGGGACTTCAACATTGACAGATCCGTAATGTTTCCAGGAGCTGACTTGCCTACAGATTCACAATATGTGATATTCGATGGAACATATTGGGGAAGAGAGGATTTTGATAGAGCCAAGGTCGCAAATCAAATCAGCAAGACAATAGCAACACACGGACCTGTCATCATTCCAAGTTTTGCAGTAGGTCGCTCTCAAGAGATTCTCCTCATACTTGAGGAACTAGGAATAACCAAGAATCGAAACGTTATGGTCACAGGAATGGCAGAGAGAGTCACCAAACTTGTAGGAGTCACAGGTAGTTGGGAGAGTATGAAGAAGAATAGAATACATCTTGAGGAGGATGACGTGCTTGTGGCAGGAGGAGGTATGATGAGTGGAGGGCTTGCAAGACTGCACTTCAATGAACAACGAGACAATCCAAATGCAGCTGTGATTCTTTGTGGATATCTAGCGCCAAGAACCTCTGGGTGGAATCTATTGCATGGATATGAACCCCATAGCTGTTCTGTGGAGTATGCTCGTTTAAGCGCACATTCGTCATCATCTAATCTTGAGAAGTATATCAGCTCATGCAAGGGAAAACGGATTATGGTGCACACGCCAACATTCAGTCAACCTAAAGGATTGATGATACCTAAATACAAAGAGAGGATCATAATCCCTACCTAGTATTTCTGGCTCAAGCTACAACTTCAAGAACGCCATCTAGAACGAGCTTTGTTGCAACGAATTTCATGGCTTGCAGACTAACGTTGATTTTGCGAACAACATCCTCTAAGGATGTCTGACCATCACATAGGTCAACAAACTTGATCACTGCTTGACCATATGCCTTCTCTGTTTCTTCACTGACCAATCCAATCTTCTTTAGAATACTATTAGGACTGATTTCAACTTTGAAATCAACCCAACCATAGTGATTCAATATCTGTAGGCATACGAGGATTTTTTCTCT
>JAEORN010000039.1 GCA_016840825.1 Candidatus Thorarchaeota archaeon
ACCGAGACCATGCGTACGAATGTCCATAGCAAATATCGTAACTTCTGTTCCAGGATATTTCTCTTTGATCTGAGTCGCTTGCTTTAGGGAGTTCTCGCATCCATAATAGCAGCAATAATCTTGATTCGTTCTGCGGTCTCTGGAACCCACACACTGAATGAAAGCGACACTCTTTGGAGCATCACCATCTGATGGCCTCTTTACTTTACCATGCGTGACTCCAGCAGCATTCGTCAACCTCTCAAGCTGAGCATTTGTTATTACATTTGGAAAGATACCGTAACCGAACTCTCGCGTTTCCGAGGGATTATAGATATCGAATCCTGTTGCGACAATGATTGTACCAACCTCAAGATCCTCATATGCATCGGTCATGGAATGGTCAATGGCACCCTTTGGACAAACATCTACACAACGCAAACACTCGGAGCATATCCCACATGATATACAGCGAGAAGCTTCCAGCAATGCAGTATCATTGCTAAATCCCCGTTCCACTTCAGTGAATGACTTTGTTCTTTTACTGCTCGCGACTTTAACAGGCGCATAACGAGGAATCCTAACTGCATCATCCAATGCGAGAGATTCTGGAGGTATTGGTTTGAACTCCTGTGCTCTTTCCAAGGTCAAACCAAGATTTCTTAGGAATCTACTAATCGATTCAGCAGCTTCCTGTCCAGCTTTAACTGCATCGATTACGAGTCCTCCTCCCGTTACTAAGTCACCGCCAGCGAAGACTCCTTTCATGCTCGTTTCCAGTGTCATTGGATCTACGACAGGAGTTCCCCATTTTGTTAATTCAAGTTCTGAGTGAGGCCCATCTGAAGGTACACCTTGGCCGACAGCCACAATTATGTCACTTACGTTCAAATCAAATTCGGAGTTCTTTATAGGAATGGGTTTCCTTCTTCCCGAATCATCAGGGTCTCCAAGTCGCATTCGAATGCATTTGACTCCCTCGATCTTAGTTCCATTATTTAGAATCTCTATAGGTGCCGCGAGAAGCTCTAATCTAATACCCTCATCTTCAGCATCAGCAATCTCCTGTTTTATTGCAGGCATCTCGGCTTTTGACCTTCTATACAGCACTGTTACATATCTCGAACCAAGACGTCTAGCAGTACGCGCGGCATCTATTGCAGCATTTCCTCCACCAACAATAACAACACGATTTCCTAGTTGGACTGTCTTTCCACTGTTCACGGAATCAAGGAATTCTAAAGCATAATGAATACCAGAAACATTCTCTCCAGGAATCATTAGATTCCGGCTTTCCAAAGCTCCAGTACCAAGAAATACTGCTTTGAATCCCTTCTCGAAAAGAGCTGAACAATTATTGACAGGTGTCCCTAATTTTATTTCGACACCCAAGTCTTTCACCATTTGAATCTCAGATGATAATACATCACGAGGAAGCCTATGCTCAGGTATGCCCCACCTTAAAAGGCCGCCAGGTTCTTCTCTAGACTCGAAGATTGTTACAGGATATCCGCATTTAGCGAGTTTTTCAGCGCATGCAATGCCAGCAGGTCCAGCACCAACGATGGCGACCCTATCCTTTTTGTCAATCATCACTTCTGGTGATTCGTAAGTTTTCTGCTCACGTTCATAATCGGCCAGCCACCTGTGAAGGTTACGGATATCTACACTCTCATCAACCAATCCCCGCGCGCAGTTCGTTTCACAGATACCGGGACATACTCGACCAAGAACACCGGGGAATGGAATTGAATCTCTTACTGTTTCTAATGCAGCTTTGTACTCACCCATTCTAATTAGAGCAATGAATGCCTGAGCATTAACATTTGCAGGACAGGTTATTCGACATCCTGGATCTCCTCTTTTTGAAATTGTATGTGTGTTTGGAGTTGCCTGAGGAAATGGAATGTGTACTGCTTTCCTGAGCCCAAGTCCAAATTCATATTCATTCTTCACTTCCGATGGACATACTTTCTCACAATCAGTACAAGCATTGCAGAGATTAGAATCAATATACCTCGCCTTTTTCCTTACTCGCACACTGAAATTCCCTACATAACCATCAACCTTGTCAACCTCACTATACGTCATAAGCTGGATATTAGGATGCCTTCCAACTTCAGCCATAATGGGACCAAGGATACAAATAGAGCAATCATTCTGCGGAAAGACTTTATCGAGTAAAGCCATCTGACCACCAATAGTAGGGCGCTTCTCAATGAGATATGTTTGGAAACCAGCTTTTGCCAAATCCAAAGCAGCAGAAATTCCAGCAACACCTCCACCAATTACTGCTGTCCTCTTTGTAACTGGAACTATCTGTCGATTCAACTCTTCCAGATTGCGAACTCGCTCAACAGACATCTCCACTAGAGCCTTGGCTTTCTCGGTTGCCAGATCCTTCTCAGCCATATGACACCAACTAACATGTTCTCTTAGATTGACCTGATCATATAGAAATGGATTGAGACCTACTGATTCTATGCATTCTCTGAAAACAGGCTCATGCGTTCGTGGTGTGCAAGAGGCTACGAGAATCCTATTTAGAGCATGTTCTTTGATGGCGTTCTTGATGTTCGCTTGTCCATCATCTGAACAGGCAAACATCAGATCAACCGCGTGCACTACATCCTTTAATCCGCCTGCATACTCTGCAACTGCTTCACAATCTACAGTGCTGTTGATATTGAGACCACAATGGCAAACGAATACACCGATTCTTACCTCACTCCCATTCATCTTGTTACACCTCCTGCGAATTTTTCTAGGAATGGAGTAGTCTTGATGGTGTGATAATCCAATCCAAGTTCAGAGGGTTGATATCCAAATGCTAATGCTAGGACCTGAGGATAGTGAAGCACTGGCAAGTTTAACTCACCTTCATCATACTTCTTCGCAACGATTTTCTGGCCCATATCATGCTGTAGATGGCAGAGTGAACACACTGTGACAATAGCATCAATATTCGCTTTCTGTGCATCATGCAATCGCTCTTTCAAAACTTCGTCTGCCAAGTCATCATCTGCACCTCGTAACAATCCGCCACAGCACCTGTGACGACCTGTGTATTGTTTACTTGCTAGGCCGATTGCTTCTAGAATCTCATCAGCAAATGTAGGTCTTTCCGAATACTCAATGTTCAGCAGCTCATGAGGTTTGAGCATATGACACCCGTACCTGAGACCTATCTCTAATCCGTCTAAACTAGTGCTGACATGCTCAGTTATCGATTCCAGACCGATTTTATTGTAGAGAAAATCAATCAGGTGATGAGCCTCGACTGTGCCTCTATATCTAAGTCCAGCTCTTCTAAGTATCTCATTGACCTTCTCTCTCATTTCAGGGTATTCTCTTAGTGTATGATTGACTCTCTTATACGAGTGAAAACAACCACTACATGGAGTTATCAGATCTAAACCCATTGCCTCAACTTTTGCCAGATTTCGAGCTGCAAGAGCAATACTTGTGGTCAAATCAAGGGATTGCATCCAAAATGGGGCACAACATGTTTCATTCGGAAGGTCGACATACTCTACCTCAAGCTTATCAAGCACTTTCCGTGTAGATGCTTCATATCCAATTAGTGACCGCCTTGATGGGACTAGACATCCCCAAGCTACGACATATTTCATTTCTCATCCCCCTTCCGTAAGTGCTTTGCAAGGATTTCAGTGAATCCCGATGCTTCCAAGATTTTATGGACTTCCTCTAGAGAAGGTTCTTGAAGTATTGGAAGACCAAGGATTTCCCGCATTTTATCCACAGCGTGTGTTTTAGGAGCAATGCGACCAACCTTCGCAATCTGTGCAGCCATCTGGATGTAGCCCTCTGCAACATATCCTTCCTCAACAGCCTTATTTCGTAGAACGGTGATAACATCAGTGAAGTTCACTTCCTGCACACATCGCTCTTCGCATGTAAAACAAGCAGCACACATCCAGATGTCCTTACTCGAAAGCACCTGATCTTTTAGTCCCAAGAGTACATTTCCTAGTACTTTTCGAGGTCTATAATCTGTCACTGCGCTTACAGGGCAACCTCCACTGCAAGCACCACATTTCAAACATCTAAGTAATCCTTCTCCGCCGATAGTTGATGCAATATCATACTTGAAGTGATCATCGATATCAGAATCAAGAATAGGGATGGTCGCTCTTTGTACACGCTCTTTTTCTAAGTCGCTCATTACATGCCTCCCGACCAGACTCCTGGAAATGCTATCATTGCACTAAGGTCTTGGCATTCGAGGACCATCAATACTATGCTATCAAGTGAAAACTATGTATTACCGATTCTAGATTGTCACAGGAAATCATTTGAATTACATAATATAGCTTAAGCTTACATATAACTCAATACCATAGTTAAACAAACAATCATATATATATAATAATAAATACTATGTTTAAGAGCTTAGTTTCAAAAATAACATCTTTGCGTTTTTCATTATTTTCGTTTTTTACATTTATAACAGAATAACGCACTCTAATAGAACATTTTGAAAGAATATCTCAACTCGGAGGAAAGTCCATTTTAGTCAATCAAAGTTGGTGAAATGGTACTTTAATAGAAACCCAACTCTTTTAACTGGGTCTTTTTGCGCTCAAGCATAGTGGTCGACATGAAACGAATACTTGTCACTGGTAGTTATGGACAGATTGGTACTGAGCTTGTTGGCGCTCTGAGAAAGAAATATGGCGGCGAGAATGTCATTGCGACAGGAAGGAAAAAGCCACCAGCAATTCTCACCAAAGATGGACCATACCTAGCACTCGATATTATGGACATGAATCAGCTTCAAACGATGCTAGTCGATCAGGATATCGATATCGTCATTCATAATGCATCACTACTCTCAGGAACCGGTGAAAAGAATCCCCAGCTTGCTTTTGAAACGAATATCATCGGAGCATATAATGTCCTAGAAGCCGTACGAATCCTAAGTCTGGATCAGGTGATGATCCCAAGCTCAATCGCAGCATTTGGTCCAAGTACTCCGAGAGAGAACACTCCTAATGATGTCATTATGCGACCGACCACTGCATATGGTGTTTCTAAGGTCTTCATTGAGCTCTGGGGAGAGTACTATGTCAAGAGATACGGACTCGATTTCCGTTCACTCAGATATCCAGGTATTATCAGCTCAGAGGCTTTACCGGGTGGTGGTACTACTGACTACGCAGTCGAGATATTCTACGAGGCGTTGAAGAACAAGAAGTACACCTCGTTCTTGGACAAGGGAACTTACCTGCCCATGATGTATATGCCAGACTGTATCAAGTGTACAACGGACCTCATAGAGGCTCCTGCTGAGAAGCTCATCCATAGGAGCTACAATATCACAGCGATGTCCTTCGCACCTGAAGAGATTGCTGCTGAGATTAAGAAGCACATCCCAGAGTTCGAGATATCCTATGAGCCAGACTTCAGACAGGAGATCGCTGAATCATGGCCAAGCTCGCTTGATGATAGTGCAGCTCAAAAGGAATGGGGATGGAAACCAGATTACGATTTAGCTGCTATGGTTGAGGACATGCTTGAAAAGCTGTCAAAGAAACTTGGAGTGAATTACTGAATCAAGGCTGATAATTTAGCATTGTATAGGACTCTTTGTAGTCTGCCTTAATTCGACTCGAATCTAGATTTGTTATTCTATCGAAATAGAATAAGAGAGGACGACAATCAATTTGTCCTCTCTTTTGGTAACTATTTCTTCTTCCTTCTGACGATTACCAGAACCACAATAATTGCGACTAAGGCGAGAATAATCAGGATATAGATTAGATAGTCAGCAATATCTATTGGTCCTGTTGTAGGGGTAGTCGGAGTCGTGGGAGTTGACGTTGATACTTCACTCACCGTCACAACAACTTCATCTGAAGCGCTATTTCCTGAAATGTCTGTGAAAACAATAGTGTAATTATACACTCCTACTACTAGACCATCGACGGAAACAGAAACAGACTCAGTCGAGGAGTTCCATGCACCGGATATAATAGAAACCCCATCTTTGAATACCTCATACGTATCTGGTTCAAAGTCTGTTGCATTCCACGAAAGTTCATGCCCTGTTGAACCCACTATATAATCAATATTAGAAGGACTGCTTACATCTGGAGATATCGTATCTTGTACGAGTATACTATCTGCAATCGAATTCCAAATACCGTGCCATCCTTCCATGAATATGATATAGTTGAGGGTCCCGGATTCGGTTGGAATCCATGAATATGAATATTCATCTCCGTATCGAGTCATGGAGTGATTGCTTCCATCGAACTCGATGTCGACAGTATTGACGCCTAGAGGATAAGTGACGGTGACATTAACTGTGATTTCTTCTCCAAGCTCCAATGGATCAACCTGCTCAACCAGACTATGCCAAGCGGGGCCATCAGGATAAGGCTCATACTTGAAATCCATAGAGGCCCATGATGTCCAAACTCCAAGACGATCACATGCTCGAACTCTGGGGTAATAGCGAGTTGAATTTACTAAAGAAGGACCAGAGTATACAATGGCTGTATCAGGTTTTATGAAATCAACATACAAATCATAGGTCATATCAGAATCGCCAACCGCATGAGATGAAAGCCAAACCACATCCCATGCTCTATAACCGCCTGCATTATGATCAGTTTCTCTGGAGCTTATTATTCCGCTTAAGTGATCATCCCACTGAATATCAATGATTAAGTCGTAGTCTCCTGAATAGTAGAAGGAGTCTTCAATGTCAATGATAAGATACCCTCCAACATTCTCCAGCCAATAATGCGATTCATTAAGAACAGTTGCCGGAGAGAATGATCCATAATTGCCTTCAAAATCAAGATAATCCAAAGGACCTAGTATTGAAGTTTCTCCAATTTGGACAGAGAAGTTTTCAAATTCCAATGGGGTGTTTCCCCAGACTCTGAATGCCAACTTATCTATATACCCAACCGAACCAATGAGGCTTTTATTGTACTTGAATTGAAATCTACCGGATTCACCTAAATCCGTTCCAAATGGATAAGAGTTAAGATTTATGCTTTCTGAGAGCACTTCCTCACTTGCAAATTCCAAATCTAACTCGTAGGTCCTTGTTTGAGCATATGTAGCAGTAGTAGCTACAGATGCCCCTAGACCTTCTATTCCTGCAGCAGATCCAGGTCCGCCGGTTCCTTTCCTCCAGATATTTGTTAAATCAGAAGTACTGTTTGTCAACCTGAATTCTATGATGAGATCAGAATCATTGCTACAGAAGAATGTGTTTTCAATATCGATGCAAAGAATGTGGTCTTGAATGTCAACTTCATAGGTATCTCTATTCAGGACCTGAACTGGGTTTCGTCCCAGATAGTTTGCTGCAAAATCTGTTGTTAGGTCACCGGATGCTGTATTAAGCATGAACACTTCAAGGTTCTCTAAAATGAGTGTGCCGCTTGCGATTGAAGCGTTGAAGTATAACTTATCAACGGTCCCAGAATGTGGAATGATACTTGCAGGAAACTTCATCTGTAATCTAACTTCATCACTCACACCAAAGGGATGGCCATTCGTTGCATCACCTTGGTCAAAGACCACTTCGGTAGAGGTCTGCTTTTCTCCCCAGAGTAGTGTTTCATTGTAGAATTCATTGCTCCACATTTCAATTTCATACGCTCGTTGTGTATCAGAGGTCGGAGTGGTATCAGGATCCGTAAATACCCATTCGAAGAGAGGAGTGGAATCCTGAACATATTCCGTATATGGTCCACTTGATTCGCCATCAATCGTAAGATCTGTGATTTGAGGTGTAGTGTACTCTATTGAAATGTAGCTTGCATTGAAGTGATTCGCCTCATCTTCCATGAAGGTCTTTCCTATACCCGAACTACTGCTGACTTCATTGTCTTGCACTAGCACTGAGGTCAGTATCTTATTACCTGAAAGCGTCGCGACAACATCTGATGTGATATCCCAGCTATACCAATTCAATGGAACAAACATATCCGGGCTAGCGGGACTATCAATAGTATCTGTTGCGAGTGCATTGTAACTAGGAGCATTGTTCCAAGTGATTGTCTGCTCTGTCCAAGAGTCATCAGAAGAGTAATACACTGATATTGGCTCATCATCACTACCAAATGCTGAATCAAGATAGACATGAAGAGTCACTTGAATGAATGCCGCACCATCTGGAATGTGCGATAGATTGAACTTGAGATAGGAGCGCGTAAGTTGACCGCTCATTCCTTTCCCTACCGCAAGTCCATCTGTTCCATCGAAATTTGTATCCGGGAGAGAGTTTAGAATGGATTCATCTTCTACTACCGGGACTTTCAGGTTTACTATATCCCCATCACTGAGGACAGCATTGCTCGTTAATTCAACTTCTTCAACAGCTTCTTGACTCTGCACTAAGGATGTTGGAGTCAAAACAAAGGAAAAAATCATACACATGCAGATTGCAATTGATAATACGGTCTTATGTCGTTTCACTGTGTTTCCCTCTCAATAGGAATACATCTAATTCATTCACTGAAATCGAAGAATGGTTTTTGGCATGCACATTAAGCGGACTCAAATGGATATCCAAACCAATCCTAACCTTCCGGAACGTATGGGTAATAGGTTTTTTAATTTGTGGGTTCATAGAATCTCATTAACAGAACCAATGACAAACAATAATGCTAGAGAAGCACTCCTTGAAATTCGGAATCAAATACAAAGTTGAATTGAGAATTCGTATGAATCACATTTCTTCTCTTTTTCTTACCTCAGACTGTAGATAAATCCAAGTTTTTGATTTTTGGAAAAGAGAGATATTGGTTAGTTCCATTAAGGTGCTGGGAGATTTGTATGCCAAGTGGAAAACTTAAAACTGGAGCTATTATTCTAATTCTTTCTCTTCTTCTAATATGGCTAGCTTGGCCAATCTTCAAGCCTAATACTAGTCCTACTCTTCCTCATCAATATCATGGACAACTGACAGGTGAAGATGCAACAAGCGATTCAACAGAGTTTGATGTTGGAGGGACAGATCTTGGGATCATTGTGAAGCACAATGGAGAATACCTCTACTTCTTTGGTGATACATTCTCATTTCCGAGTATGACAGGGAATTGGAGAAGCAACACAGTAGCCATAACGGATGATGCAGAACCTTCAGATGGAATATCAATTGACTCATGGATATTAGACCCGACTTCAGGAAATGCAAAGGAACTCATCTCAAGTCTGAAGATTGATAATGTGGAGATGACATGTATCCCAACAACGGCAGTTAGTCTCGAAGGAGTGATCTATGTCTACTACATGTCAGTTCGACATTGGTCAGATATTGGGGGAGATTGGACATGCAATAATGCGTCTATCGCCTTTTCATTAGACGACGGTCAGACGTTCACCAAAGCTACCAACATGTCATGGGATGGCGATAGTAATTTCATCCAGTTCGGTGTTGTACAACCCTTCAGTGATAGTGATGACTACATCTATTTGCTTTCAACGCCATCTGGAAGATTCGGTAGCTGCTACTTGTCTAGAGTAGCTCCTGAGAATATTCTCAATATAAGCAGTTACGAATACTATACCGAAACATCAACATTGAATGAGCCTATCTGGAGTACCAATGAAGAAGATGCCGCTCTTGTGTTCTCCGCACCTGTAGGAGAGGTCTCTGTAATGTGGAATGAGTACCTCGAGAAATGGACTGCATTCTACACAGACAATATAGCATTCTCAATAGTACTGCGAACAGCAGATTATCTATGGGGACCGTGGAGCGATGAAGTCACTATAGTAGATGATAGCGAATATCCGTATCTATATGGTTCTTTCATTCATCCAGATTTGGTTGAGAATGACGGTGAAACTGTGTATTTCATTATGAGTATATTCACACAGTACAATACATTCGTCATGTCTGTTGACCTTGGATCTCTTGCTTCTTGATTATCCAAATTTCAAGCTTTTTCAACATACGGAAATCGATTTCGTAGATGTTCAATGATGAAATCATTCATGTCGTAAGCCTCAGCATCAGTTCCCTTTCAATCTCTTGGATTCTGTATGAAAAAGGAAATTAGGCCGTATGCAATTGGATATTCCCGGCGATAATAGTGGTTGAGAGCGGGCTATTAAGACTCATAGAGATAAGAAGAGTCATTGGTATCATATTTGCGGTTTCGTTTGTCTTGGCTGCTACCTGTCCAACTGTGTTGATTTCCCCACCAACACCCCATGGTCAATATCTCGTATGGGAAGTTGAATACCTTCCATCCTCACTCGACCCTCACACAGCTATATTTGAGTGCGAAAGGTGGATAATATCGAATATCTATGAAACCCTACTCGTAGATACGTTTCTAGGCTCTACCACAGTAGGATTTGAGGGTAGGCTAGCTAAATCGTGGGAGGTCTCATCAGACGAATTGACCTACACCTTTCAGTTGCGAGAAGGTGTAGAGTTTCATGATGGCACACCCTTCAATACATCATGTGTTCAATATAATCTTGAACGGATCGTCAGTCTGGAAGGACTATACAAAGACTGGACTCTGACCCCAATAATCAAGGGTGGGCAAGCTATCATTGATGCTGCAGAAGGATATGGCTATAGTAGTACGCAATACCAAGGTAACTACACTGAATGGAAAATCCATTCAAATTCAATCGTCATCCTAGATGATTGTTCGGTTCGAATCGAGTTGGCTAGACCCTTCGCACCATTTCTATCCATTCTTGCAGCAACTACTTCATCAATCATATGTCCAACATACTTAGAGCATTACGGAGGCACCTCTATTGAAGAGTCAACAACGTGGATGAGAACACATTGTTGTGGGACAGGACCATACACACTTGAAACATATACATCAGAAGCCTCCAACGAATTGACTAGCTTTCAAAATTACTGGAACTGGGCTTTCTTGAAAGTGACTTATCCATATGCGGGAGCAATATCTAATATTGAGCTTCGAGAGGAGTATCAGGGAGCTACTCGAATTCAGAATCTAATTGATGGAGAAACTGATGTCTGTGCTTGGCCAAAGAAAGATGCTTCCATTGTAAGAAATAACTATTCAGGAGATAGCAGGGATGGCACATTAAAATCCAGTGATCCTAATCTCAAGGTGTGGGCTGATGAGCCAACCTATTCCATTCATGGGATTGGATTGAATTGCAAGGAGTTCTATTGGCCCTCTTCGAATGAAAGCATTCTGATGAATCCTTTACACTTGGTGGAATTCAGGAGAGCGCTGGTATACTCCTTTAACTATTCAGCATATATCGAACAAGCACTCTATGGTTATGGCAAATATATTGTTGAACCTATTCCAGAAGGACTTCCGGGACACAATTCCTCCTACTCTGTGGGCATATTTAATATCTCTAAAGCTGTGACTAGCTGGAATGAAGCGATGGAAAAGGGTTTGGATTCGATATTGGAAAATAACTCCTACATGTTATCTTTTTTCTGTCTAGCGGTCAACCAAGGTGATGCAATAGCGTGTGAACTTATTTGCGACGGACTCAGGGAGATTATATCTTCTCCCACAGCTATTCCTCCTGCATCTGATTTAGAGATTGATTATATACAACAGGAATGGGTGGTTCCATCCACGAATGTCAGCCATCTTAACTACTTTCTAAATCTATTTCCCTCCTATGCAGATCCTCATGAATACGTTTCATACTTGTTCGTGAGTACGGGTGTTCCTGCATCAAGAAGTGGAGTTTCTCAGATCCCTGAATGGAATAGTACCCAAGTTGAAGTGATGATACAGCTAGCCTCTGAATCACAAGACTCAATTGGTCGAGAAACCTCGTATATCCAAATCCAAGATTATGCATTCAAACACCTGCCATATATCTGGATTGCACAAGAAACAAATCTCCAAGTAATGAGAGAAGATGTCTATAGCTACATTTTCAATCCACTGGGAGAAACTCCGTTATATCCACTTTACAAACTCAATATGGGAACTGATTATTTTGGATTTCTAGCTTATCGAGTGTTCTGCTTTAGTACAGTAACCATTGCCATCATCTCATTTGTAGGAGTAGTTCTAATAACAATGTGGATTAAAATCAAGGAGAGAAAAATAGTTTCTCCAATAAGTCCGAATACTTCTTTCGAATGACCAAAAAGAAATATAACACCGTTAACTGTAACTCTCTCTGGTACCGAAAGGGAGTTTGAGGCGAACATATTATCTCCAGATATAAAGAGTAGCTCTTTCGGGGTCATAGGAGGTACAATCCATTGAAAGGATACATGAAAGGTAGGCTGTTTTTGGTTGCCATTATGTTAGTGCTCATGATTCAGTTTTCCCAGACATCGAATGTCGCATATATCAGCAGCTACAGTACTTTTTTCCCATCAACCCAAGAGAATGCAATGTATTGGGATACAATTGGAAATCCTGATTATCTAGATCCACACGTTAACTACGAAAGCTATGGTCAGTGGATTTCTTATAATGTGTATGAAACATTATACACGTATGATTGGGATTCGGCATCTACAGAACCAACGGTTCCACTCCTTGCGAGTGGACTAGAGATTTCATCAGATGGGTTAGAATATACATTCACCCTTCGACAGGGTATAACATTTCATGATGATACTCCTTTCAACGCTTCCTGTGTGAAATATAACATCCAGAGGATCCTTGCTATATTCGATGAATTTGGTCCAGCTTGGATGATTGCAGAACCTATTCTGGGTGGGCAAGCAGTACTGGATGCAGTCTATGAATATGGATCAGGAAGTAGTGAGCATACGTCGGCTTACTACACATGGGCGGCTTCTGATGCAATCACTATTCTTGGTGATTATGTCGTAAGAATAAAACTTGCATATGCCTATGTACCATTCCTCTCTGTTCTAGCAACCTCCATAGGTTCGATGATGAGCCCCACTTGGATCGAAGATAATGGTGGTATCTCTTTTGGTGAGCATAACTACTATGTAGATGAGCATACTTGTGGAACTGGTCCATATATGGTAATAGAGTGGAATGTAGATGAGAATATCATTCTAGAAAGGAATGCTGATTATTGGAGAGAAACAGCCGCACATGTTCAATTCCCTTATGCTGGAGAATTTGATACACTTATCTTTAGAACAAATGAAGATGTCAATAGTCGATTACTCAATCTTCAAGCAGGGGAAGCGGATGGTATCTTTTGCCCAACTTCACGTGCATACTATTTCTATAACAATGTGACAGGACCTAGTGGAGATGGAACCCTAAAATCCCTTAATCCTAATGTGAAAGTGTGGACTGGCGAAAAAACCTACAGTATAATGACACTAGGATTGAATATGCATGCTACCTATGAAAGGGATGAGGAAACGATTCAAAATCCTGGTGCGATGAAAGATTTCCGAGAGGCTTTGACTTACTTATTTGATTATGATGCTTACATTAGTTCGGTTCGAGATGGATTTGGAGTTGCATTAAATGGACCTATTCCGGATGGAATGCTTGGCTTTGATGATGAAATCTGGTATCATACATACAATCTCACTCATGCACAAATAGCTTGGAACAATGCTATGGCGGACGGATTAAACGATATTTTGGAGAACGGGTCGTACGAGATTAGATTTGAGTATAATGCGGGCAATGTGGCTCGACAAGAAGCTTGCCTATTGCTGAAAGATGGACTTGAAACGCTCCTAGATGATCCAGGAACATTACAGCCATATGAAGCACTAACCATCAGTGTTATGGGTATTGAATGGTCAACATATCTGAGTAAATCGAGAACCTCAGATCTCATCATCAATTATTGCGATTGGTATCCAGACTATGCGGATCCTGACAATTTCATAGTTCCCTTTGCCAAGTCCACAGGTGTCTATGCCTCTAGAATTGGTCTTGATGAAAGCGATGGGTGGAATGAGTACATTATTGACACGATGATTAATGACGCAAGTGTATCATTTGACACTTCAGAACGTGAAGGTTTCTATTCATATATTCAGCAGGAACTATCGAATGAATTCTCGTATATATGGTGTATGCAGTTAACCAACTTTCATGTTGAGAGAGCAGAAATGAACGGTTACGTGTTCAATCCAATGCATGAGCCATACTTCTTCCATATGTGGAAAGATACAATTGCGATACCAACCACGATATCACCTACTCCTCCTCCCGATCATACGATAACAACTGGCACTACTGAACAAGGATTAGCATGGAGTGTTTTGCCCGGGGATAGATTTGATTACACACTAAGATACTATCAGAATGGAGTCTATAGAGAAGAAGGGTACTATGTTATAGTGGGAGCACTACCAGCAATTCCAGAAGAAGTGACATCTTTCTCACAGCTCATTCCGCCGAGTGCAAAAGCGTATTGGAGTAATGGCTCAGAGATACAGGGTTTCTATAGTGCATATTTCATAGCTTTGCCAACAGGGAATTGGGATTTGATTACGGATCTACTTCTAGCGATGCTTAATCAGACCGGTTCATACATTGAGTCATATGAAGTGATCAATTCGTATATCTATTGGACCTATGGTGTGGAAACATACTATGGATCTACGAATATGACTGGTAGATTGGAGTTATACAAAGCAGATGGAGTGCTTTCGCACTATCTTACGGAGAATATCGATGCTGAAACTGGAGAGCTGATATCTTCGATAGAGATATCGAGAGCAGGCTATCTACCTGAAATCGTCTTCTATGGGACAATGGGCATTTTAGTTATCGCAATTATCGGAGCCATTGTTATCTTCATCTATAAGAGAAATTAGTAGTGACACGATCCTATTGATTCTAGTTCCAAATGAATGACAGAGACTCTCAGAACAAATTAGATGAATCTCTATTTCATCGATTTCCGATGACTTTATTTCAACAATAGCAAGAGCATGCTTGCTTTGGTGGTCTCACATTGGATAGACGAGTTCTATATACAGTGATTCTTGTTACTATAACATCTATAGCGTCATCACTCTTTCTTTCATATTCTGTTCAACAAGGATTAGGAGAGCTACGAGTAGAACAAATATCAATTGAAATATCTCCAGGGAATAATATCACTGCTACTGTCTTCTCGCAATACTATCCAATCTATGACAGACCTATACCCCCTGTCATTGTAATTCACGGTCCAGAGGAATCTGTGTCAAATTTGTATGCATATAACCTCGAACTTGCAAGAAGGAATCTAACTGTAGTTTCTATAGAGATAAGGAATCTTGGTCAGATGATATCAATGATGGAAGAATCAGTTCTCGATCAGACTGGATATCAGTGTGCAGAGGTACTTGATTTCATCCGGTCAGAGTATAATGTTGATTCATCCATATATGGAATCCTCACTCATTCTGAAGGATTTCAGGTTGCTCTAAGAATGATGAATTACACAGGAACTCCTACAGCTAGTGTGGCAATTGGAGTAATTGGTGTGTTAGATACAGAGCTTCTTTCATTAATTACCGGGAATTTCCTGCTAGCACTTGGCGATGACAATTACGAATTTAGCACTGAATCAGGTAAGAACTTCATGAGTACACTTTCTGGAATTTCTGATTTTCAGATTGGTACGACATATGGAGCTCTTGATACAGAAGATGCATATAGAATGATCACAAGCTCTGCAAATCGCGTATCTGAAACCTTAGATGAATCATTTGTGAAAGAAGCCTGTTCCTGGATGGTTCAAGGTTTACAGGGAGAATCTCAACTTGAAAGCACTCTTGATGTTAATGAACTAGTTTTCAAGTATCAGATCTACGCTGATTGGATTCTCAATATCTCTGTTGTAGTATTAGGGTCGGTAATATTTTGGTTGACCATTGACATATTGCTAAGGAAATATAGAGGTCTTCGAACTAATCCTCAAATCTATGAAAGCTGAATCCAGCTTCGTCTAGCAAATGTAGAAGTTTTTCTACTGCACTTTCATCTGGAACTTCTAGAATCATAGTCAGGTCTGTTTTATTTGGGAGAATATCAGGATCACTTCGATCTTGATCAAGTTCGATAACACTTACACCTGATTCAGCGACTATTCCTATTACTCGAGTTAGTGTTCCAACTCTGTCAGATATAGTACCCTTTAGGCGTACAGACCGTCCCAATCGATACAGCTCTTTCTCAACAACTCGAGCCATGAAGCTCATATCGATATTTCCGCCAGATAGAACAGCAACTGCAGTTTTACCTTTGACATCAATATGACCATATTGAAACGCAGATAGTCCAACACAACCTGCGGGTTCAACAACTATTTTTGCTCGTTCAAGTAACAAAAAGAGAGTACGGGTCACTTCAAGTTCCCCAACTAGTATTGCACGAGTTAGTAATTTCTTGGCAATATTGAATGTCTTATCACCAACAGTTTTCACGGCAATACCATCACAGATAGTATCAAGGTTTTGAATGGTTGCTATTTTATCATCCATAAGAGAGTTGTATAGAGATGAAGCAGTTTCTGCTTCTACACCATAGATATCAACTTCAGGTTTCTGCTCCTTTATGGCAATTGCGATTCCTGAAGAGAGTCCTCCACCGCCTACAGGAACTGCCACGACTTCAACCTCAGGTAGTTCATCTAGAATCTCCAATCCAATAGTTCCTTGTCCCGCTATTACATCCTCGTCATTGAACGGATGAAGAAATGTTGCTCCTGTCCTTTCAGCTGTTTCTAATGCATGTCCCAAAGCATCGTCAAAAGTAGTTCCATAAAGAATCACTTCTGCTCCATAGTCTCTTGTTGCATGAATCTTGGCGATAGGAGAGAAGATTGGCATTACAATTGTAGACTTTATTCCCAAACGTGTCGCAGCATACGCTACACCTTGAGCATGATTACCTGCAGAGGCCGCAATGACTCCTGCTTCCTTTTCCTGCTCTGTCAATTGGGACATGGCATATGCAGCGCCCCGAACCTTGAATGACCCTGTCTTTTGAAGATTCTCTAATTTGAGGTAGATATCACCTCCTGTTAAACGAGAGAATGTAGACGAATGATCCAATCTTGTCTGATGGGCAATACCTTTGAGCACTGATCGAGCTTCGGTGATTTTTTCAAAAATATGTGTAAATTCTGTCATTAGAAACGCCAGTGATTAGAACGCAGATATCTCAGATAATAATTCCTAATGCATAGTCTGAAGAAGGATGACTATGAAAACGAGAACTCCCACGATGAGGAGAATTATCGATATAACAGCTCTGAGAAGTTTCGGACTCATATCCTAGAGATAGACCTGATTTATAAGAAGGTACTGGTCAAACAGAGATGTAAGGTGCGAGCCGCAGTTTACGGAGATCACGGGTAGAGAAGTAAAGTGCGAGAAGATACTCTCACATCTCTGCGGCTCTTGTATTTACTGTGAATTTAAGATAAAAGGCATTTACTTTCAAAGCAAATCTAACCAAATTTGAGTATAGTCAATGAGCATATATTGAGAGAGTAGCTCATGATTTTCAATCTTTAGATCTGTCGGACCTCGATTTTCAAACCTCGCTCTTGCAAAGCCTCTATGAAAGGCTCAGGAGGTATTGAACGTTCTGGAGGAAGAACCCCTCTTTCAGTAATTGTACCATCAGCCATCATGATTGCTGTCACAGATGCAGGAAAAGATGTTGTCCTCATCATTGATGTTAGTCCACTATCGACATCAAAATAATCAATCATCTCGTATACAATCTGCCGTGATTCAGTTCCCTTCCAACCAGATACACTAACTCGAACAAGAGTAACATCCTTTCCGGATGTTGGAAGGTTCCTTTCCAATAATCGTTCTAGTACTTTTCTTGGAGCTATCTTTATTCCATCGAAGTCTTGCTCCTCGCTGTCCATAAGACCTAATTTCATCAAACACCACATTTTATGACCATGTCCAGGATATCGAAGTGTCTTGTAATCCAGATTCGCAACTTTTCCTTCGTAGGTGAGAGGTAACGTAGAGGTCCCTCCACTAGTATTGAAAGCTTCAAGAGTCCCAAATGGTTGAGGAAATTCAACCTGCTCAAAGCCGATAAGGGGGTCCTCATAGACAATCTTTCCATCCCTCAGTGCCATGCAAGGTTCGATATACTCGTTGATAAGTCCTTCAACAGCAAAAATCAATGAATAATTCAAAGGTGGCATTGGATCCTGCTGCAATCCACCGACGCGAATCTTCACATCCTCAGCACTATTCAGAGAATCAATGCCAGCTCGTGCAAGCACACTCACCATCCCAGGCGCTAGACCGCAGTCAGGTACTACAGTGATACCTGCATCCTTTGCTTTCTCATGCAGAGCTAGCTGATCTCTTACTACATTGAGATTACCACCTAAATCACACATGTGCGCCCCTGTTTCTATTGCTACCTCTGTGTGTAGCAAGTTCACAGTATAACTGATGCAACTAATGACAGAATCCACTTCTGAAAAGACTGCTTTCAACTGCTTGCGATCCTTTGCATCAACTTTCTTGTGGATTGCTTTCGTTCCCATCTCATCAGCAAGTTTCTTTGCCATAGCTTCATTTATGTCTGCACAGATGACTTGTTCAACAGCATCTGTCCTAACAAGATCATATGCAGCTCCTTTTCCCATTTGACCTGAACCGAGTACCAGTACTTTCAAGCTACTCTCTCCACATAGCAATGAGAACATAATGGGTACGGTGGGTAAAAATTCTATCGAATTTACGGGCGGATACACTCTAAGCGGAGTATAGAGACAATATCTACAATGCTTTGAGGAAATCAAGTATTTGGTAGTCCCATTCTTGACTCGTTAGGATGACCTCCGTCCTTCCTATTTGCGGAAATACCTGAATCGTTACATACCCCAAAGCGTTTCTGAATTCAGCGCAGCAATTCGGAATGTGTTCAGATATCTCTAAACCAAAAAGACCATTGAAGTATTCGATTGCAAAACGCAGGATTTCGGACACGGTTTTCGGTGATTCCTTGGACATGACTCTCATTATTATTCACTATTGTTAATAATCTAAGGACAATTCGTCTGATTGCATAAAAGGATTGAGATACAGGAAAGACCAAAACTACACCTGTGAAAGTTATTCACGAGGTGGTAGCCAGTAGAAAACATCGTATGGTTGGGGGTTGGTATATCCTAATTTCTCAGCAAGACTGACAGAGACAGAATTCGCAGCATCCCACTGGGGAGTCAAGCCAATTCTCAATCCATGTTCAATTAGAGCTGCACATACAACGGTTGCTAAACCCTTCCGGCGATATTTCTCTGAATTCAAAGTATTGACCTGAATCTCAAAATCCTTGGTGAATGGAAAACACGCATATGCCATGCTTACAACAAGATCTTCATGAATGATGCAGAATCCAAACCCCTGCTCAAGAAATTCATCAAAAGAGGAGAAGAAAAGATTCAAAGTTTCAAGCATAGAGGGATCTGCCTTAACCAGGTGGTCAATTGTGACTGGCTCTAGAATGAAACCAGGAGGGAGAATCTCCTTCAGTTCCAGTATATGAGCGAGATCAAGCTTGGATGCATCCATCCTTGTTCTGTGTTGAATCTTTGTCTTCGCCCCCCATATTGATTTCACAAGATTAGCCCAAGATTCATTGGGGACAAACAAGATATTCAAAGAGGGAAAACTCTGAACAAGCTCTTGGGCTTCAGCAATGCTTGAATCACCTGCAACAAAATTCATTATAGAGAAGCTGAACAAACCCAGAGTAGGAGATGACATGGAGTCGACCTGGATACGTCCCAAACCCATCTCCAACCATGGTCTAACCATAGTCTTGGCTAACTCAAATGACTCGAAAAGGTCATACAAGGGAGTCCTATCAGGTATATTCCATTCGATCATTTCTCATGTCAAATTTTGTTGATTTGATGTATCTTATAATAGTGCTCAAAGAAGCAGCTGTATCTGATAGACTAAACATTAGATTGTGAGATACTAGCTGCTTTCTTCCAGACCTTTAAGTATAGAATGGGCTATGAATAAAGCACATGAGAATATATCTGAGATAGAGGAGGTTATCTATTGAATGAGTACAGAATAATCAAGAGGGTTCTGATGAGTTCTCTTTTTCTTTTGATCATTCTGCAATTATTCACTCCTATTTCTACTGCATTAATACTGCATGTTGAAAGTAAGAATGCAGTGCGAGATCCTATGCCTGACACACCAGTGTGGAAAGAAATACCTCAAAACGTGACAATAGAATATCGTAGCCGCCTGCTCATACAATATAACATTACGGGAGGAACAGCTGCCGCCTGGGCTATTAGTGATACTGAAAGATTCTCTATCTCCTGGGTTTGGGGATCTACCTTTGCTTTTGTTACCGATAATAATGTCTTACCAATTGGAGAGTACTTTCTCAGGATCTATGTTTGGGACGAAGAATATTCAGGAATTCACGCAGATATCTGGGTAAAAGTAGTTGATTCCCATCTCCCCAGCATTTTCGGACCGGACGACATTGAATTCTTGCAGGGCTCCAATAGATCCTTATCTTTCTCTTGGAGTGGATATGATGAAAATCCATTGTATTATCTTGTTAATCTCAATGGGGAATTAGCTGCGCGGGGAGATTGGAAAGAAGAGGACTTCGAGTTCGAAGTTTCTATTGGACATCTCAGGAAGGGCACATACAGATATTCTTTGACATTGTGGGACCTAGGCAATAATTCCGTGACAGATATGGTCACAGTGCGAGTGCTTTCAAATGGAAGTGCATCTACGACACAAATCTCTCACGAATATCTAGTGAACCATAACACAAGGAGATACGAATATCTCGACCCACCTGATGTACTATTCATTGAGATATTTGCGATTATTGTCTTGTCAGGTCTTGTAGGTTTGGTATCCTTCACTGCGGTCACTGGGAAAGGCTATGAATTTGGATTTGATTAGTCAAGAGGAGAATCGGTATATCGTGGTACATTATTTTGGAACCATTCAGGAACCATTGCTTTATCCACCTTATCAGAGAATGGCATGTAGGGTTTTATATCAACAACGGGAGTTCCATCATGCGCATCTATTTGATCCAAATATATACAACGATTATTTCCATCTAATTTCATTATTCTGACTGTAGTCATTCCAAGTGGTGTAGGACGTGCTGGTGATCTGCTAGCAAATACACCTGAAAGACCTGCACCTTCAACTGGAGGGAAATCCTGCAAATTACCTCGATCAAGAGGTGTATCTCGCCCTGTAATCCACCATAGTATCACCGCATGCGAGAACTTGTCCATCGCTAGTGTTCCAGGCCAGAATTCTTCCATTATCTCTATGTAAATCTCTCCAGCATCTGGTTTCCTAACATATCCAATTGCTGTCGCTATCATTTCCATGCTATTCACCTATGTCCATTCTATCCGTGAGGTTCCATATTGTCTCACAAAGAGGGCTAGTTCTCCTAAGTGGTGCTGGTTATGTCTTAGTAGATAGAGATGCTTCTCAAAAATACTACCAAACCATTCAAAGCCATCAGAGAGCGTAATCTTCGAATCCGTCATAGTCTCATAGATCATATCAAGTGAATTCTGAATTTCAACTACATATTGAAGAATTAGCTCTTTCGTAATCAAAGGCAAAATTTCCTTTGCAATTTCCTTAACACTACTAGGATCATATCCAGCTTTTTGACCCCATTTCATATCCTTTGGATTGCTACTGAGATAGAATTCCATTGTTTCAAGAATGTGATAGATGTTTAACGAATAATACCAACCTTTGATGCTCTTATGCCAATAATCATCAGAAATAACATCGATGGATTGTCGAAGCATTTTGAGAGAAGAATCAAACTGTCGTTTTAGATACTTGAGAGTGGAAGACATGGCATTCACATATTATACTTCCATGTCCCCACTTATGAAATAGTACTATCCAAGAATTAAATTACCCAGGGATAATCAGGAATTTCAGAAGAATCAGAAGACTCCTTTTTGCATGACATGAAACAGGAGCTTCTATCCTTCTTCAAATCGGTTTCCTTCTCGATTGATTGCTTATTCATACTATCACCTCACGATGGCTTTGTCGCAGAAATTCGGGCACTTGTGGCAATTCCATAACCCACTTTCTCGACAACCTTGACATCTACGAATCCTGCATCTCTCATCTTCTGCAAATAGTCCTCTGCTGGAATTGCACCTCCAAGGCACCCTGTATAATTCGCTATGTCATTTCGGATTTCATCAGTCAGCTCGCCATTCAGAACGATGTCTGAAACCATCATCCTTCCGCCAGGCCTTAGAACACGGAAAGATTCGTTGAAGACTTTTGATTTGTCTGGAGCAAGATTGATTACACAATTACTGATGATGACATCTACACTACTATCTTCCACAGGAAGATCCTCGATATCACCCTGTCTAAACTCCATATTTTCCATGCCCATCTCAGCAGCATTCATTCTAGCTTTCTCAAGCATTTCAGGAGTCATATCCACACCAATTACTTTGCCATTAGGGCCTACCTTTTTCGCAGCAAAGTAAGCATCAAGTCCAGCACCACTACCTAAATCAAGGACAGTTTCGCCTTCCTTCAAACTAGCCAAAGCAATGGGATTCCCACATCCTCCAAATGATTCAGTCAAAGAACTTGGTAGTCCTTCAATCGAATAACCATACTCTTTCATCTTTGCCTTCTGATATTCATCTATGGATGGACCGCAATGCCCAGAAGAACAATCATCGCCTTTTGAAGAGCTAGGAGGACCACAACAACTTGATGTTTCAGATGGATTCTGCTTCCTCTTTGCGAGGGTGGTATATGCATCCTTAACCGCACCCTTAATCTCGTCAGATGACATTTCAGTTACTTTCTTCGTCATTTTTCACACCTATATTGGGTATCCAATTATCGGACACCCAATATTGGACATCAGATACATTTAAAGGTATTGGCGTGAGTAATGAAGTATGAATGATGAGCTATCTGAGCCCGAATGCTGCCCACCAGATTGTTGTGACATGAGAGGGTTTCTTACATTTCAGATAATGTGGGAATTACGAAATGGAGATTTGAATGGGCAACAGATAGCTGAAAGAATTTGGAAGCGAAGAGGAGGAAATCGTCCTACTCCAGGCACCATATATCCCGCATTGAAGGATCTCAAAGATAGAGGACTAATCCATGGAGAGAAAGATGGAAACCAAGTTGTCTATCATCTAACATCAGAAGGAAGAACTGGACTTGAAGAAGCAGCTCGATATTTCTATCAAGCATTTGGAGATATTGTTGAGGAATCAAAGGAAATAGTAATTCGTATTGGTAAGTGTGATTGCTAGGTTTGTTGCTTGGATGTTTTTCCTTTATATGGTGATTTAGATAATACTACTTCTGAACAATAATCCAAAATGAGTGTATACTTCCATGACTGAGGTGACGGAAAGTAACGGGCTCAAAGGAAATCCGAGATGGTCGTTCTTTCATGCATTAAACTCACTAAGGAGGAACAAGGTACTCAGCTTGGGAATTATCCTCCTATTGTCTTTAGGTATAGCCTTGCCAACCTCAGTTTTCATATGGTCAGAAACTGGAGCTAGAATGACTGTAGAGAGGTGCTTCAATGACAATATCTACCAGTTCAGGATTCATCCTAATGAACGGATGTCTGAACAACAAATTCAAGATACCAATGAGAAAATCACTGCATGGACGGAAATCGATATTGCTGATACATTCCCATCTACTATATGCATTCTTAATTTTCCTGAAGAACCACACCTCAACTGGTATGCTGGCTCGGATTTCCATTCCTATGCTACAGGATACAAGGATGCAAGGGTAATCCCAATAACAAGTGAGAAACTTCAGCTATGGAAATCGGAGTTCGACTTTGAAGGGAATTTCACTCTATTACAAGGACAGGTGCTTGTTTCTCAGAAGTTCATCGAATATACTCAGATGGCAACGGGAAAGGAATTAGAGATTGGATCTGCTATCGACTTAGATATCCTCTCACACCTCGCAGGTAGAGGCATAGATTATGGCTATATCGATGATCTAGGAGTCGAAACTATTGCTAATCTCACAATAGCTGGAATCTATCAAATCAAATCATTACTAACTCAGTTAAGCTCAGCATTTCCCTCTAGACAAAGGCATAATGGACTAGTACCTATTCCTGATTGGAAAGATCCAGTCTTAGGGATAGATGATTCCGTTCTCATTCTCGAGAGCGATCTATCACAGGAGGCGATAGAGAGCATCACATCAGATGGATTCTTCTTCCCTGACATCTTAATCCGAGGGAATCTTGAATACCTTCTTTCATTTGGAGCAACGAATGCTCCTTCAGTCCTTGAACAGACAAAGACTCGGATAGATGAAGAGTTAGCTGGAGTCCTAGTTACAGGAATTCGAGAACTATCCGAACTTAGAACTAGAGTGGAGATATATATCAAGAGCCAGATCTTGACCTTGTTGGTCTTTCCAGTACTTGTGATGAGTTTGATGCTCACGGTCTTCACATCAGAAGCATCCATAAACAGACGCAAACTTGAAACACAGACTCTCAGGGCAAAGGGAGCCTCCTACAGCCAAATCGTATCCAGTTTTATGTCAGAGTCAATTGTTTTAGCAATCCTAGGATTCATTGGTGGAATTATCTTAGCTACCTATCTAGCGCCACTTCTTGGTGCTGCAGACACAATCACATCAATAAACCAAGAAAAGTATGTTATGCATCTCAGCCATACAACCTATCAACCCATGACACTTATAATTGCAGCAATCATCTCATTCTATTTGCCAAGTACCTATCTATTCCAAACAGTCAGGCTGGTGGAGAATTCTGAGATTGGCCAACCTCTTGCAGACGAGTTGCCAGATGAGGCTGAAGAATTCACGCTAAGTAAGTACGTTATTGCATTCGCCTTGGTACTTGTTGCATTACTCCTAATGCCTATTCTTATTCTGCCCTATAATTTGATGGCTGTACTGCAAATCTTGATAGCTACCTTGTTGCTTTATGCAGGGGCATACTATGGTTCAAGAATTATCAGGCTATTGACATCCAAGGGAAATAGATTGCATAGAAGAGTTTTGGGTGAAAAGGCACTGTATGTAGTTCAGAGCTTCAAACGCAGAAGGGGGCATTTCATGCCTCTCTTAGTTATCCTTACACTCACTTTTTCAACAACAACAATGATTCTGATTCAGAGCTCTAGCTTTGATGCAACATTGAAACATGAACTCCAATTTTCCATAGGAGCTGATGCTAGAGTCGAGTGTGATGGAATGCCATTAAGTTTCAAAAACAATTTGAGTTCTAGTAGCTTCGTAGATTCCGCAACAGGAATTCTTAGTTCATCAACTAGATTTACTGCTGATGAACATTTGATAATGTACGGCATAGACTCTCTTGAATATCTAAGAGTGGCTGAGTTTGCTGGGGATTGTTTTGTGGATGAATCTCCTGAGGAGGCTTTAACGAAGCTAAATAACTCACAACGTGGGATCATCATTAGCACATACCACGCTGAAATGCTCGATAAGAAAGTCGGTGATACCATATCTCTTCTGACAGATGCTAATAGCTCTTTTATCCCCCTAGCAATGATTACATTTGAAATAGTATGTCTGATGAGATACTCCCCCGGATTTGGTGCATCTGCTCCACTTTTAGATCAAGGAGATTATCTTGCAACACAGATAGGCTTTCAAGCAGCACAAGATGGATTCGTACTTGTAAATCAGCAGTACTTCATCAGTAAAACAGACATCAATATCTCCGAGTTGTTCTTTGTTAGAATGAAACCTGAAGTCAACAAGACTAGCTATCTTGAATCATTGGATCAGATTGATGGAGTTAAGGTGTACTCGGCAGATACATTTGATATTCTTCAAACAGCACCTACATCAGCATTATTCTTGGCCGGATTAAGAGGACATCTCCTCATTGAAGGAGTAGCATGTTTGGTCATGGGACTTGCTTCCATTGGTCTTTTCCTTGGATCAGCAGTCACACAAAGGAAGAAGGAATACGCAATAATTAGAGCTTTAGGAGCAACATCTAGTCAGATACGCTCTGTTGTTTTCGGAGAATTCGCGGGGAGTGTTATCTCAGCACTACTTGCAAGTACCATTGTGGGTATCACCTTTGGTTTTTCAATGACCATCCTAACATTTGGCATAGCACCATTCGTGACTGTTGTTGGCTATAATATTGTGATTCCATTTGATGCAATATTGATAGCCATTCTTCTCGAAACCTTGGTCCTAACAATTGCATGCGCTGCTCCAGCATCACTTGCTAGTCATGTTGAGCCAATGCGAATTCTAAGGAATCTATAAGAACAAGCAGGCTTATTTTGGATGTTGAAAATTCCAGTCTTGGTGTACCTAATGCGAATAAAAGCAGTTCTTAGAGACAATCAAATCCTTGGAATGGCACCAGGTAGTCAAGAGCGTATTTTTGCCACTGCAACAAAGAATCTAGATCGTATTGTCAGCCAATCAAGTTTGTTGAAGGTAATGGGATTGAAATCAGATGATAGAATTGAAATGCTGCAGGTATTGAAGAGTTCCAAGATTCATATCTGGTTGGTAAATGATGCTCAACAGGATGTCATATACTTGAGTAACGAAAATCTACCGTCAGATATTGAGATGGCAGGATACAAATGGCAATAGAACTGATAGACGTCCTAGGTACTATCAAAAACTTCTTGCATCTCTTTGGTCATCGGGATACCATTCTCAGAATATCGTTTCTTCAGGTCTCTCAATTCACCTTTGATTCTCTGTAGGTCTTCCTCCAAGTCCTCGAGATATTTGGCATTCTCTTCTGAGGCAGCAATTATTGACATCAGCCGATTCAAGATTGAGTACTGTTCTAGGATATTCTTGCTGTACGCAATGAGTCGGCTCCTATCTGATGGGTCATCAGATAGATCAGCCATCAAATCGTCCTCTAATCGGACGAGGAGGTACCGTAATGCATCGTATGCATGGATGGCATCAGGATATTCTTCTATGTGCACCTTTGCGGCTTTGAGTGCTTTCTCCTCATCGTCGTTATCAAACCATAATCGACACAGGTCATCAAACACAATATGAGCAGCAGGTCGTTTATTGAGGAATATCGTGAACAATGTTTCAGCCTCATCACTTCGGAGGGAACTATCAAGTAATCTACCCAATGATGCAATTGCCCTTTCATTATAGGGATCCTGCTTCACGACTTTTCTTAGAATAGCTTCGGCTTTTGAATCATAACCTTGGCGAGAGAGAATTATAGCAAGCTCAGTTTGTAGTCCAAGATGATCTGGTTTTCTCTCTAATGCTTCGCGAACAAGGCGTTCTGCTTCTACCTCTTCACAGAGAATGCACAGCTCCTCAGCTCTTTCGATGATCTCCTCAGTAGTCTTAGGCATATGATTTCCTCATTTCCTGAATCGATGTTTTCTGTCGAACATCGAGGTCAGAAGGTTCCTATCTAAGTCCTTATTTTAAGATTGTCTTCCGAAAACGAAGGCAATATTTGCAGACTCATTTTTATTGGAAGTCTGTTGATAGCAGAAGGGGAAAAGACCATGCTAAAAGTATACAACACTCTATCCAGGTCAAAAGAAGAATTCGTACCACTAGATGAGAAACAGGTACGTATGTACGTGTGTGGTCCGACAGTCTATGATTACCCACACATAGGTAACGCTAGGTCATTTGCTGTCTTTGATACAATCCGAAGATACCTAGAATACAAAGGATACAGGGTGTTCTATGTGACAAACTTCACTGATGTTGATGACAAGATGATCAATCGAGCGAATGAGCAAGGCATCACCATTCAGGAGCTCGCAAGCAGGTTCATTGCAGAGTATCTCGCTATCGCAAAGCAATTGAACCTTAAACCTGCGACAGTGAATCCTCGAGCTACAGAGCACATTGATGATATCATTGAGATGGTGGAACTCATCATCAAGCATGGCAAGGGATACGTTGTGGATGGGGATGTCTACTTCGATGTTAGTGAGTGGGACTCATACGGAGTTCTCGCCAAACTTGCATCGGACGACCTAGAGGCTGGTGCTAGAGTCGAGGTCGATGAGAGAAAGCAAGATCCACGTGACTTTGCTCTGTGGAAGGCAGAAAACCCCGGAGAACCCTCGTGGGAGAGTCCCTGGGGTAAAGGACGACCAGGGTGGCATGCGGAATGTTCAGTGATGGGTAAGTACTATCTTGGTCTACCATTCGACATCCATGGAGGTGGACAGGATTTAACTTTCCCACACCATGAGAATGAGATTGCTCAGTCTGTAGCAGCATATGAGGTCGATGTACCGGTGAAGTACTGGATGCATAATGGATTTCTCACAATCGACTCTGAGAAGATGGCCAAATCAGAAGGTAACTTCTTCACAGCGAGGGAAGTCCTAGATAACTATGATCACCAAGCTGTCAGATTGTACCTTGTTTCAGGTCATTACAGACAACCTCTGGACTACAACGCAACTGTAATCACACAAGCAATCCAGACCGTAGAAAGGATTCGAAATGCAGTTGATACACTCAGAGGTCGTGTACTCATCCTAGAGAGATCAGGAGGAAGAGTCACAGAAGCAGATGGAAAGATGAGGGATGCCATCACCAAGCTTCGCGAAGGATTCGAAAAAGAGATGGACGATGACTTCAATACACCTGGTGCTCTCGCAGAAATCTTCACCTTCATCAAGGCAGCAAACTCATACACACCCGAGGTGGGAAATGCTGCGGTTCTCAGAGAAGCACTCGCTGCAATGATTGAGCTTGTGGGTATCATCGGTATAGATCTTGAATCTGCAGGCGTGACAGAAGACTCTGGAGAATCATCTGAGAAACTCAAGGGAACAATCGAACTGCTTCTTGAAATAAGAGAGAATGCTCGTACAGCTAAGGATTGGACCACTGCAGATCTAATACGTAACAAGCTCGGTGAGTTAGGTATTGAGGTCGCAGACACCAAGGATGGCCCCACGTGGAAGATGAGTTAGCCAGACCAAACCACGTAACTAAAATCACGAAGATGACACCTATTGCTGGTGTCATCTTATCCAAAGTAACTGATGAGAAGACAGACTAAGTTGCAATAGGCTACATACTTAAATTGGAGAGAAAAAGGCTAGTCTGATATGGAAGGACAAGATTCACACCAATAGGATGGTATGAGGATGTCAATTATAAAGCGAATTATGAATGCTACTATGCGTCGGGCTCTAAGGTTCAATTCTCCACTAATCGTGTACATCCAATTTACGCTTAATCCCTTATTCTTCCGACCCTTCATTTTTCTAAGGAGAGAAAAATTCTGGACAGTGAAATTCGGACGCAAACAATTTCATGTCATTAAACAGAAACACGGAATTAAAAACTGGTCTCTCTTACATAATCTCTTAGAGCCATATGATGTCTACTCGAGAATTAAGGAGGGTAATATCGTTCTCGATGCTGGAGCATCAATAGGCGAACAGACTTTACTATATGCAAAATCAGTTGGTCAAAAAGGACGTGTGATAGCAATAGAAGCTTCACCAGAAAGGGCAGCAATTCTTAGAAGGAATCTAGCAATCAATCATCTAGACAATGTAACTGTAATAGTAGGAGCATTATGGAATAAGATTGGAGAAATTGAACTGGAATTCTATGCAGAAGACGGGCTCAAAGTTGCCGAAGAATCCAGAAATAAGACACGTGTCAAGACATATACATTAGATCAAATTGCCCAAGAATTCAGTCTTAAAGCAATCAATTTTTTGAAGATGGACATAGAGGGGAGTGAGTATGAAGTCCTAAAGGATACTCAGGTACCCATCAAAGGTATGGGGATGGAAACGCATACAGTGAATGAAGTAAACACAGCTTATCCAATTAGGAAATTACTAACAGAGCGTAGATATTCTGTGCGGATTTGGGAAAGAAAGGATGGCTTACACATCCTAAATGCTTGGCTATAGTCAAATTGATGTTTTATCTAGCATATAGAATCTCAGTATGAGAACAATACCGTGGAATTAAAATCAAAAGGATGCATCAATTCTTAGTGTCATTCTATCAAAGATACACCATATAGCTATAAAACCGATGACATTGTACAACGTACTTGCTTTGAGTGATTGGTGGATGCAGACTTGAAAGGAATTATCGTTTTTGATGAAGGTGGGATTCCACTAGCATCAATTGGATTTGAGAAACTTAAAGTCAATCCAGGTCTATTTTCATCTTTTATGTCTGCAATGCAATCTTTTGCCATGGGCATTTCTGGGGGAGAAGTCAAAGAGCTCGAGTATGGAAATGTCAGAATCTTGCTTGGACGGGCTCGTGAGAATCAAGTCATCACAATTCACTCTATTGTAGATAGGGATGCAGAGTGGAATCACGCAACCGTCTTAGAACTGATTGAAGGAAATCAATATGCTCTTGATGACAATTTCTTATCGCTTCTTCAAGAACTCCTTTCTGATGCACGTGTATCGATAGAAGAAGCAAAACTCGGTATTGATAGTATGGGTATTTTTTGACATAGAAAGTCAAATTAGATAATGATTCACTTCATCTAATTGGGGGATACGTATTGGATTTTTCAAGGTACTTTGAAAAACGAGAGTTGAATCCTCGATCTAGGAAATTGAGGATAGCTGCAGTCATTTGGGTAGTCTATATCTGTATCTGGGTCTACATGTTCATCCCATTTCAGATATATGGTTCAATCTTTGAAGGAGTGTGGTGGTCATCAGGAGGAGGAGGGATGCTATTTCCAATTCCCCTTCCTCCAGGGATAGCAAGTGTTATAGGCCCAGCAAATCCTCTTGATTCACTAATCTACCTGGTGTTCCTACAAGGAGGGATTTGGGTTGCATGGCTTATTCTACTAGGACTATATGTATTCTCACCATATGCGGTAAAACTCAAGGAAAGCCAGGAAGTTGAAAAACCAACCGAAAGCTGGCTTCCTAATTGATTTGATTCTTCACATTGATCAAGAGACCTGGATCATCAAGAACATAAATACGTGGACTGTGTATTCCAGTTTCATCTGTGAATCGAGATACAATCTCTCTCAATACCCTTTGACTGTCCTCAGGGGTATTAGGATTACACGCTTCCATTCTATAGATATCTCGAAGCTCCTCAGAATCTAGCTCTGTTACTACTTTGATGTTTCCTTCTGCAACATCTAGTAGAATGCGAAATAGATCCGGTGGTTTCTGGTTACCAATCTTGAAAGTTTGCTCAGAACCGTATTCCTCAATAACAAAACGCAATGCATCTCGTACCTCGAGATCCTTCGCAGCCACCATGGCGTTGGCATAGGCATCACTTCCAATTCCATCTTGACAAGGTGCAAGAAGAACAATCCATCCTTTCCGATCATGCCTGATTGCGTTCCATGCAGCATGGATACCCTTACCTGCCTGATACAGATTTAGTCCCAGTTCACCAACTGATACAAAGACGATATCTCCAGGTTCATCTACATCAACCACTCGAAGAGAACGCAGAGGTGCGGATGCAGCATTATGACAGGCAATTAGATCTCCTGCTTGAAGGTATACGATTTCTCCATGATGAATGATTGTATCTATACAAAACATGGGGAGGGTTTCTCCAACCTTCGATGCAATCTCAATCATATCTTCTATGACAGGATTTCCATGACAATTACCTAGTTTGCAACCATCTACGAATCCTTTCTCAAGGTCGAACATTCGCGGGTGATTGATACGAATGGTCTCTCTACCAGCGACACCAGGACAGAAAAGCTTCACAGTTCCAGCTTGCCCAGCGAAGTAATGATATTCGCTATCAGAAAGAGGAAGGATCATACTCGACTCCATAACACGTTCATCGATATAGATTGGTGTACCTCTAGATGTCTTTCCAAGAAGTCTATTGCCTGAGTCACAATCATGAAGGAGAACATTATCCTTCCATTGGCTGTAGATTTCAGAACCAAGAATTCGTTTCTCAATTGCCTCAGCGTTCGGAGGTTTGTGAGAACCACTTGCGATTATTATCTTGATATCGGTTTTTGGAACCCCGAGATTCAACAGACGTTGGGTCACGTGCGGAAGAAGTGCACGAGTGTGGATATTGGGTCGTGTATTGTCATCGACACTAATCATTATAGGCTTTCCAGCAGTGTACACTCCTTTGACAAATGCGTCAAATGGTTTGGATTCAATGGGGTTCTCAAGAACAGAATTCAATTTGGTTTCAAAGTCATTGAAATCAGGCTTGAATTCACCTACCTGAAGAATATGAACATCTTTGAATGATGTAGGTATGAACTCATCTACTTCATAGCTACCATATTTGAGCGGAGTCTTGTAATATGACATGGTCTTCGCCGAATTATAGTGCATAAATTGTTTCTATGTAACCGTTACGGTGAGTACACAAGCACTTGATGTCCAGTCCCATATGCTTATATTAGGAATCAGAAGAAAGTTAGACACGACTAACATTTTTCAATAAACAGCTCATAGGGTCGAAGAATACCATGAAGGACACAGCTGAATCACAAAACGCCACTAAAAGAATGATATTGACAGAGGTGTCTTCAGGTAAGAATTGTATATTGATAGGTGTAGTAAAAGGTCGTCATGAAAGAAGGTTTGGAAAGAAGACTGACCATAGTGAGAGAAAGAGCTTCTTCAGTGAATTTAGAAAAAGATGGGAAGAGCAAAAGGAAGCTCGGGAGTGGGAAGATGGGGATTTCTCCGAAGGCGTTCATTGGAAACATAGACAGCATCATGGACATCATATGGGAGGAGGGATTCGCATCCTTCGCAGACTACTTGATCTTGGAATCACGAAAGGATGTTCGTTTCTTGTTATTCAAGGAAGTAGCTCAGGACCAGTTCTCGTACAAGTGAGAGGAACACGAGTAGCATTAGGACAAGGTATTGCTAGTAAGATGTTTGTACAGGTGGTGGACTAGCATGGCCATCAAGGTGGCACTTATTGGAAATCCCAATGTAGGCAAATCAGTTGTATTCAATAATCTAACAGGATTAAAACAACACACCGGCAATTGGCCAGGGAAGACCGTCGAAGTAAAACAGGGATATTTTCGATACAATGAACATGAGTTCGAACTCATAGATCTCCCCGGTGTCTATAGTTTAAGCGCTTTATCAGAAGACGAACAGGTCGCGAGGGAGTTCCTTGTTGATCATAGACCAGATGTGGTTGTTGATATTCTAAATGCAAGCCAACTTGAAAGGAATCTGTACCTAACCTTACAGCTAATCGAACTTCAGGTAAATCTCGTTATAGTACTAAACATGTATGATCTTGTTGAGGCACGCGGTGATTCTATTGACTTGGATAAGTTATCAGATTTGCTTGGATCACCTATTGTCATAACGACTGCTACAAAGAAGGAAGGCATGGATGATGTACGTCAAGCCATTTTGGATTCAGTTCCCGAACATACACATCTCTTGGAAGACGGAGATGAAATACCAGTAGAACACATGCCAGGTGATGTAAATGGAAGGGATCATTTACACTATCATCCTAAACATCATCATCATGGCGAATTTGAAAAACTCAGACCACCAGCAATCAAGTACAGAAGTGAGATAGAACGAAAACGCAAGGACATAGTAAATGTTCTTGAATCCAGAAAGGATTTGCTAGATAGATACCCGCCAAGATGGCTTGCACTGAAGATATTCGAAGGCGATGAGGAAATCCTGCAGCTCATAGACAGCCCTGAGATTAGGATGAAGATTAAGGGGGTCATCGGGTGAACGAACCAAATTATACACTCGATGATGAGTATGAATTGGATGAAGATGACCTCTACGATGCTCAACTTATGCTAGCAGATGAACGATATGAAGTGATAGGAGATATTCTGTGTCAAGTCTATCAACCAGGTAAAGGAAAGTGGATTGTAAGCGATCTTTTGGATAAGGTATTCTTACACAAGTACCTTGGGCTTCCGATTTTCCTCCTCATAGTATGGGCAATGTTTCACTTCACGTTTCAAGTCAGTGGAGTCTTCATGGCCATGATTGAAGTAGTATTATCGTGGGCGGCTTCTTTTACAATGCAAATACCAATCCCTTGGCTTGCATCACTTTTAACAGATGGAGTGATAGGGGGTGTTGGCTTTATTCTGGTATTCGTCCCTCCAATTCTGTTCATGTACATGGCAATCTCTATGCTCGAAGATAGTGGATATCTTGCGCGAGCAGCATTCGTGATGGATAGAATTATGATGAAAATGGGATTGCACGGAAGGTCATTCATTCCACTCCTCTTGGGATTTGGATGTAATGTACCAGCCATTATGGCAGCAAGGACTGTGGATGGAGAAGCAAACAGACTAACGACAATTCTAGTTAGTCCCTTGATGTCTTGCGCCGCAAGACTCCCGGTCTACGTTCTAATTGCAGGTGTATTCTTCCCTGAAATAGCAGGAACAATGGTATTCCTCATGTATATCCTTGGAATCCTTATGGCAATAATAATGGCACTGGTTTTCAAAAAAACTCTCTTCAGGGAGAAGACTTCACCTTTACTTATGGAATTACCAATGTATCAAATCCCAACCATTCACGGTACCATAACGCACGCATGGGAAAGAGGTCTATTATTCCTCAAGAAAGCAGGAACATACCTTCTGGCAGGAGCGATCATTCTCTGGTTCCTTGCTAACATTGGACCAGCAGGATTTGGAGTCCCCATTGAGGAGTCCTTTATTGCAATGATTGGAAACGCATTTACTCCATTTTTTGAGCCAATAGGATTCCCATGGCAAATCGTTACTGCTCTGCTATTCGGACTACTTGCTAAGGAAGTCGTAGTTGAATCACTCGGAATAATCTTCTCTGTTCAAGGGAAATCAGCTATTGCTGCATCTCTAGCAGGTTTGCTTGGACCGGTACAAGCCCTTGCTCTGATGGTCTTTGTTCTTTTGTATACCCCGTGTATAGCAACAGTAGGAACTATCAGAAAAGAAACTGGTTCCTGGAAATGGGCGGGTTTCTCAGTTTTTTATCAGGTCGTTCTAGCATATATTATGGCGTTCTTAGTCGTATTGATCGGAGGTCTGTTCATTGTCTAAAGAAGGATTTCCGGAATGGCCATTGTATCTCAGTTTTCTATTTGGAAGTCTTTACATATTCATCGGACTCATTGACATTTTTTCGGCTCTAGGATACTACACTCTTCCGTATACTTCAGGTGATATTATTGCTTCTCTTATGATGGTGATAGTTGGCACTGTATACATTTCAGGAACACCATCACTTCATAACGGGGAGAGAGAAGGGTATGCTTACACACTAGTTGCCACTACACTGGCTTCCATTCTCTTCCTCCTTCAGGTTTTGGTTCTTGGTTCAAATGCTTTAGGTTGGCTACTTCAATTCGAAGACTGGATGCAATGGAATGCATTTACAGATCTTACCCCACCCATCTGGGTGTTCTCATTGATTTTGATTACAATGGGGATACTAAGAATATCGGGCCAATTAGGAGGGGAAAGGGGTATCTTTCCCACAGGAGGATCATAATTGCTAAAGGAAATACTTCAGATCATTCTTTCAGGAAATATCACAAGCACGCAGCAGATTGCAGAATCGTTAGGCATTCAAATAGATACTCTCGAAGATATGCTACGTATATTGCATGAGAAAGGTATGTTGACGATGGCTGAATGTGGAACAACTAGTCCCACAAAGTGTGCTAGCTGTCCCATAGCAGAAAGTAGCTGCAGCGATGGCAACCTAGGGCATGTATACTATATTACCGACCGTGGACGACGATACGCCGAAAGGTAATCATTCTCTGAATACGAAGATACCTACTATACTAAGCAATCCGATAATCAATATCAGAAAAGCGAGGTTCTCAATAGGGATTCCAAATAATCGATCAGGGTCAGTAATTCCTTGTCCAGGAACAGGATAATTTGTTTCACCCGGAGGCGCAGTAGTTGTAGGCGGTTCAGTTGTCGTTGTGACAGTGGTAGTCGTTGAATCTGTAATCGTTGGCACCTCAGAAAAGACAGCTAGGAACCCATCAAAGGAACCTCCATTGAAGCTATCATCGAACGCATCCTGCATTGGGAGATCTTCTGAGCGGGAAATTCCTTCAAGAACAATACGCTCTTCAGGATCTACCAGAATTTCACCAGCCATATCACTATCGGATCCTCCGAAGTATGTTGAGTAGAAAGGAGTTCCATTAGGGTGTATTCTAAAGAAATATCCGTCATCCATACCTCCACCAAATGTAGCATTTCCATCTATGATTAGCATTGAATCAGAGCTTGTAGATCCAGCTAAGCATACCTCGCCTTGAGGTGTGCTATAGATACCCAATCCGGTTGTAGAATAGTCACCATTAATGTAGCTAGAATAGATTAGAGCATTGCCTGAATAATTCATCTTCAACACAAAACCATCATAGTTGGCGGCTAAAGAGGAAGTAAATGCATTTACAAGTGGAAACGACTCAGAGCTTGTTTGACCGGTTACATACACGTTGCCATACATATCAATGGAAATGTCATTCCCAATATCCCCATCCGGAAATTCAGCGTCCGTTCCTCCAACGTGGGTGGAAAAGTCAATTGCCCCACCAGTAGTCAGTTTCATTATATAGCAGCAGAATCTGCTATCACTGAATGCAGTACTATAGGCATCTTTTGTTGGAAAATCGGACGACCTCGAAGATCCCGTGATGAAAGCTTTTCCATCTGAATCCACTGCAATAGCACCTGCGTCATCGTTCCCGGATCCTCCAATAAACGAGGAATAGACTATCGAACTGCCTGCAGCACTAAGCTTCGTGATGAATCCATCCGAATAGCCTTCGTAGCTACTATCAAAAGCTGATACTGTGGGATAATTACTCGAAGAGGTCACTCCAACCAGATATACAGAACCATCTTGATCAATTGCGATATCTCCAGGAGAATCGCCACTCGAACCACCTAGATAGGTCGAATAAACTAATCCATTTCCGGTAGCATTCAGCTTGGTAACAAAGCAATCGTAGCTACCACCAAGTGAAGTATCGTAGGCATTAACGGTAGGGAAGTCATCAGAATAGGTAATCCCGAATGCATAGACATTCTGATCATTATCCACTTTGATCGAGTATATTTTATCGGTAGAGGTACCACCTATTAGGGTCGAATAGATCAGGTTCCCATCAAAAGTGAATTTAGCTATGAAACCATCCGTACCATTCACCGTATCATCATACGCGGATAGTGTAGTGAAATCACTTGATGCTGTATAACCACCCAAGTATATGTTGCATTCACTATCTACTGCCACTGACAGACTTCTATCGTCATAAGAACCTCCAATGAATGTTGAGAAATTCAATTCGAGGTCATTCGATGCCATAGATTGTATTACTAGTCTATTTTCATATTCGATATTCCCATGAACTACAGAAAAAGTTCCAGAAATAGCAACGAAACAGCTGAGTAATATCAACGTGGTAATTCCCAAAGCCTTCATTCAACCCACCCAATCAAAGAAAAGATGATATCCAGCTATTATTATTTTTGGTTCATTTCTAATCTGTAACGGATTAGCTAGTAAGCAACTACAGCAGTGTTATTCTGTATTTCTTAAATCATCAGCGATCCCAGTTCTCATCTGTATTCTGATGATTATCAATGCTGAAATTATGGGAAAGAGAAAACCAATGAAGACAAATGCGAAGATTTTCTCAAATGCAATAGTAACTGATATCGGGAGAACGAACCATTCTGAGAGAAGCGCTGACCCTACATATATCGAAGGGGTATGAATTACCATCATTATCATTGAAACGGCCACTACAGATCCTATGATACAAGAGATCCCAATGGAAACCATAGCATCAGACATTATTGCACGAATCAGAGATTGAACATCTGTGCCCATAGCACGCAAGATCGATAGCTGCTTGCTCATACCTCTAATCTTGTCATATGTGACAATAATCATTCCTAAAGTAAGATAGAGAATTGAGAACAAGAGGTTAAGGGTGTATATCCCGAAGATAGATTGTGAGCTTTTTGTTGAGAGAATCTCCTCCAACCTGTTTTGAGCTGACTTTATTGATAGGACCGATTGTCCCAGCACTGAATTAATGTTCGAGAGTATCGTTTGATGGTTTGACCATTCATCAGTCTTCACAACGATCTTGGAAATCTTATCACCCCCAAGCATTTCATGGAGTAGATCGATATTTACAACAAGAAAGTTGATCAAGTCGGGATGACCAGGTAGATAGGTTTCACTATCTAATGCGCCATCAACAGAGAGTAAGTCAATAATCTCTAAGGATCTATTGACTCCTTCAATATATGATAGAAGGGTGATTTCATTCCCATAAACCGTTTCATAGCTGTAATCGGGTCTTACACTGAAACCAGTTATTGGACGAAACGAAGAAAGAACGAGAGAGGTGTTTTCTGCCATTACTTGAAGATCATCCTTGAGAGGAGCGGATTGCGTGAAGTATGGTAATGAAAATGACGCAACTCCCCAAGCAGGAGATTCTACCCCAATTATAGAAAATCGCTTTGTATATGTTTCAGTCGCATATGGACCAGCAATCTGGTACACGATATCCAAAGCATACTCAAGGATTCCCGCAGCTTCTGCGACACCATCAATACTTCGTACTCTGTCCACTAGTTCAAGATTATTGTCAAATGCAGCATCATCAACATCTACAACAATCTCTGCGCCATTGTCGAAAAGTACTAGTTCCCTCAAATGATTCGAGCTAGTTGTAGCTGCGATGGTACTAAAGAACGCAGATACGAAGACCATGGAAATGAAGATGACTCCCATCGCTTCACTGTTACATCGAAATCTTGCTGTACGTGCTACAACACGAAAACTTGGAACGAGTCTATTATTCTGAACACGATTCAGTAACCGTTCTTTAATGAAACCAGTAAATCGAGAAAGAAATCGAACGCTTGATAATGCGAATACTCCAAACATAGCAACAGTAGCTAGGAGCAATAAATTACCTGATCCATCACCAGAAAATGATGAGATCCTTGGTATTAGTACAACGCTTAAGAGTCCAGAGATTACGATTATCAAAAGATCAAGAGTAGGATTCCTCATTGTTTCTATTTGAATCAGAGAATCATCCCTCATTCTATGATGAGCCTCAACAGGTGATACTAGTAGAGATTTTACTGCAGCAGGCAGAGATACTGCTGTTCCAATGACAAATGAGAAACAAAATACAAAGATTGTTGCTTCTGGAGTTATCAAAACAGAGAATTCATCCCATTGCTGAAAATCGAAAACAAGTAATTCTTTGACGCTTCCAGATAGAGCTGCCGCAATGATTCCTGTGACGAAAGCAGCAATACTACCCAGAGTCGCTGTTACAAGACCGCGACTAAAAATCCAACTGAACGACTGCCAACCTGTGGCACCTCTAACACGGATATTTCCAATCTCTTGCCTTCTTTCGTCTTCGAGTAAATCATCATTATATTTTACAAGCATTATACCCATGATCAGACTAGGGATGGAAAATGCAATAGCTATGGTTGAAAGGCTTGAGGACCAGGAAGCATATCCCAAAATTGCATTATATACAGGATAGTCTGTGATAATAGCGTATGGAACAGTTCTTTGTTCTATTCTGGTTCTAATATACCCCAATTCTGTTTGAGCATCTTCTGGACTCTCTTGGGTGAGAGCTTGATCTGATAGATTCACCCAGATCTCCTCCTTTAATGAGCTATCACTCCTGAAGGTGAGAAACTGAAAGGTATCTATTAGATAGTCCAAAGAAACGAGTACTCTCACCAAGGGAAGACGATCAGGGTTATTATCAACATCAGGCCAAGTATAGCTTGTTTCAAAAGTCCCAGCTACAGTGAGATTCGTTGAGATTTGATAATAGAATCCAGATGATTTGACTAGAAGCGTTGTCGAGATAGTATCATTGATTGAAAGACCTCTCTCCGTATATGTTGATAGCTCGATGTAGCAATTATTTCCAACCAGAGGTAGAGAGGCAGTTTCGATTCGAAAGGTGTTACTGAAGGAATTAAGAAATGAGGAATTCATCCCAAAAAATGAATATCTATCAGATACATCCCTCCAAAATCTGTTGTAGAATGTATCTAGTCTAACAATATGCTCAGCATCAGCAACACCATCAACTGATTTAATCTCCGACAAGAGGTGATCATATGATATTCCACTGTCGTCGTAGAATTTTGGAGTAAATGACAGCCGCATATGATAGTCCACATCGTTCATCATTTCAGACATGATTATGGGCCGAGTAGAATCGAAGTAGAAAATGAGACCACCAAGAACACCTGTAGCTAATGAGAATACTAGCATGCTTGTTATGAGTTGTGGAGAGGTTGCTTTAAGCCGGCCTAGTAGGAACATCTCTATTCAATCTCCTCAATACGCTTTGATGAACTATATGTACACTCATTCAATCCTCGACCATAATATTGAGTGAGTATTCTCATTCCAATGATGAAGAAAATAGAGAGTAGAAACAACAGAAAGATGACTGATGCAGCCACGATTCCTTGATTTGTGAGAATGAGTATCTCAGGGAAATGAAGAACATAGCGACCGTAGTTCAAGATATAGATTCCAAGTTTTGCATAGGTTTGAGCCAGTGAGAATAGTAGGGTGAGAGAGGTTGCCAGGATGAACAGACCTAGTGATTGAGCAATGTATACCGTACTAACTTCATCCTGATTATAGCCTATAGTCCGCAAGATATGACGATAATCCTTGCTAGAATTAAGGTTAGATTCCGATAGAACCAACAGAATGACAGGAAGGACTGAAATCATAATTATCCTACTGATGTTATTGTATATGGAATCAAATACGAAGGTTTCACTTCTTAGTAACCTATCAGCTTCTACAGAAGCAATGGCCACCCCATTTTGCTCAATTACATTCTCTGTATCAGAACTTCGAACTTCATCTATCATCCCAGAAATGTCATTTGTGTTATTCATTCGCATGCAGAGATAACTAGCAGTAGATTCAGAAGATGGAATAAAATCAGACATATAGTTGCGATTGATCCACACTTTGTTACTACCTACAACCTCTGGGTATATTGCTGAGGTTGGAGAGATATACCCATTGTTTAGAACAAGAAAATCAGGAAGATAGGAAACGATGCCAATGACGGTGAAGAGAATCACATCGAATCCAGTTCCATTGGCTCTAAATCCTCTCATAGAACCTCCAATTGTAAGCTGGAATTCATCTGCAACATCTTGGGTAACAATTGCACCAGATCTGTTGGCGCTTAGCATCGTGAGTAGGCTATAGAAGTTGGTAGAATCTAAGGGAACGCCATTTTGATCATATCCTACACGCGAGTAATCAAGAGGATTAAGCGCATAGAAATTCACTGAACCCTCAAGACCTGCTGACAAGAACATAGAATGTTGAAAAACCATCGTCATTGAAGAGCTTGGAATTTTCATACTTACATTTTCCATAAATGGATTCCACAAATCAGACTGATCATTATCCAATTTTATCGTTACATCTCCACCAATAGCGAATTTCGTTTGATTCAGATAGGAGGTAGAGATGTTATCATCTATCAAGAGGGAAGCCCAGATCATTGATGAAATTAGGATTAGAAGCATCATGAGGGGTATGATGTTTCCTTCTCGCCTTCCTAGAGACCTAATGCCCACTCGTGCAGCAATTCTACCGGTCACTCGTTCTAAGATCCTTGAAAGAAAGTAGCTTAGACGTGAAGATGCCTTCACGACAAGATTAGCAATTGCAAGAAATAATACGAATGGAGTAAATATCAGAATGACGTCTAAGACCAGATTAGGTGTTGTGGTCATGCTTAATTGGACGGTGATAATAATTATTAGAATACACAAAATGGAACCAGCAGAATCTAATTTCAAGAGTCTAAGAATTTGAGAGAACTTTCTGAGTCTGCTACGGGTTTCTTCAGCACGCTCAGTAGTGAACAGCTCCTTCTTTATTGAGAATAAAAAGAGCATTGGCAGTATAAAACTGACCAAAGTCACTAGAATTAGACTATCAATTCTAATCATCAAAGGCAATGAATTGGTCGAGGAACTGATCATTAGATTCATTCCGACTTGACTTAGAAGAACACCTGCAATAAGTCCTATCACTAAAGCTACAACAGAGAGTGTAATTATCTCACCTGCAAGATACCCAAGTACTTGATTTTTCGTGCTACCTCTTTCATACAGCAGCAACACTTCACTCTTTCTTCTTTGATAGTAGTGTCTTGAATAAATGAACGAGATTAATGAGCCAACCAGTAATAGACTGATTGAGTCAATAAGAAGGGAAATTCGATTCGTATTGTGCCAATCAATGTAATTATGGATTCCACCAATGAGCAAATCTTGAAGATAGAATCTAGGGCTATAGGCACCTGCAGCATACAAGGGGTCTAAGTTCTTTATGTTTTCATCGAGTGACGTTAGTGTTGCGAGGGATGCCATCGGATCATACGGCCCTACAATAGACCTATCGATACCAATATACACCCAACAATCCGGGTTAATTTCTCCAAGAAGTTCTGATTGAACTATCACATCTCCGCGGGTATATGGCAACGGATTGTCAAGTAGCTGCTCAGCATATGTATAGATGCCAACAACATGAAGCATTACCTCATATCTAAAGACTGATCCGTCAGGACCCGCAATACCTGTTGTATTTGCGTATCGTAAAGTATCTCCATTCCATATTCCGAGTTGATTCGCTACAGAACTTAACAGTGCGATTTCAGACGCGTTTTCAGGATATCGTCCTTCTGCGAGAAGGAAAATCGTAGGAAATTCTTCAGCAAAGTCATTCGCAATAGCTGCTGCAGTGAGGTTGATATTCGGTAGTTCATCGACATCCTTCGGAGCACTAGTACTCAAGAAATTCATGTAGGTAGGTAGTGTATTATTTGAGATTGATATGATTGAAGCCCACGAATTGAACAAATAGGATGCTTTGGTAACAGTAGATAGTGATTGAATTTGATCTACATATTGATAGGCATTGAGTCCTCGGAGTACTATGGGTGATGGACCGACTGAGGTTTCTCGGTCCCAGACTACTAGGGAATATGAATCGACATAGAAGAAAGTTGTAGATAGAATAAGAGGTATGAAACAAAGGGATAGAACTGTTATCATTTTTCGGAACTTCATACTCGTGAAGCCATCTTCGTCTACTCCCTGTTTCAATAATTATCCCCTAGTTTCTGTCTTGTTATGGGCACTACCCTGAACTGGGGATTATATAAGGAAATCCTATGAAACTCCTTTGAGAGGGTATTCGATCATAATGAAAATCACCATACTGTATGTATGAGAACAATCTGTTTTCTTATTATTATTGTATAGATAAGAAAAATAGATACTGAGAGATCACATGTCTGAAACCATTCCAAGGTAAATTAAACCTCATGAACTCAATTCGGAGGTGTAGTGAAGTGGAAAACTCTAAGACAACAAACTTAAATTCAAATGATTCCTACGCAGGAATGGGGAGAAAAAAGCTTAGCTGTAATTGAGAACTCAACTTTCATAGCGAAAGCTTTATAAGTGTGAATGTGCTAAGTATATAAATGTAGCGGAACTGACGGGGCGATTAACAATCGGATTGCACCATCTTTTAATCTCATTGACAAACTCATAACTTGACTTCATAGATAAATCCCTAATTCGCTCCAGAAATGTGAGGTGTGAATAAGTGTCCTCGAAATCTGACAGAGACAAGCGTGCCAAGAAAGCTGCACGCGATGCAGAGGAATTCAGGTGTCCAGAGTGTGGTGGCACAGATGTCGTACAAGACATGGAGAAAGGCGAGCGAATATGCGCCACATGTGGACTCGTCCTAAGCGACCACAGGATAGATACTGGACCTGAGTGGAGGGCATTTACCTCAGATGAGAAGGATGCTAGATCAAGGGCAGGTGCCCCGACAAACTACGCAATTCATGACAAAGGCCTCTCAACAATGATCGATTGGCGTGACCATGACTCGTCAGGAAAGAAATTCTCAGCTAAGAAACGCTCGGAAATCTACAGACTTCGCAAGTGGCAAATTAGAACGAGAGTCCACTCCTCGGTCGATAGGAATTTGGCACAAGCAATGTCTGAGCTCGAGAGACTATCTTCACAACTTGGACTCACCAAGAGCATCAAGGAACTTGCAGCTCTTCTCTACAGAAAGCTCATTGTTCGCAGACTTGCTAGAAGCAGGTCAATTGATGCGATGGTTGGAGCGGCAATCTATGCAGCGTGTCGGCTTCGAGAGTCTCCTCGATCCCTTGAGGAAATCTCAAGGCACTCACGTGTAACCAAGAAGAAGATTGGTCAACACTATAGACTCCTCGTGGAAAAGCTCAAGCTACGGATGCCAATCTCGGATCCATCAAATTATGTACCGAGATTCATCACACAGCTAGGACTTCCTGGAGAAGTACAACAGAAGGTGCTCGAGATCTTGGCACAAGCAAAGGAGAAACGAACGCTCGTGACCGGTCGAGACCCGAGAGGGTTGGCGGCAGCAGCAATCTACATCGCTTCGATACTCACCGACCACCGAGTGACACAGCGAGATATTGCAGTAGCCGCAGGAGTCACAGAGGTTACAGTACGCAATCGATACAAGGAACTCGTGAATAAGCTGAAAATCACGATGGCTCCCTAGGAGTTTTCCAGTAGGTGATCATCACAACCAACGGACCAACGCACGCGACTATGATCGCACTACATAGGAGAGAGATCTAAACAATATGGTAGCTACAGCTGGAATAAAGTACACCAAGAAAGGAAATAATAGGAATAGCCTCTCGGAAGGTCAAATTAAGGCTTGCTCCGATTGCGGAGGAACCGAGATCATTCGAGATAATGAGAAGGGGGAATTAATCTGTGCAACTTGCGGTTTGGTCCTAAGCGACCACCGTATTGATACCGGACCTGAATGGAGAGCTTTCACTTCTGATGAGAAAGATGCTCGTTCAAGAACCGGTGCGCCAACGAATTTCGCTATTCATGATAAGGGTCTTGCAACTGTAATTGACTGGCGAGACCATGATTCATCAGGACGACGCTTCACATCAAAACAACGCGCCCAGATTTACCGCCTAAGAAAGTGGCAAATTAGGACTCGTGTCCACAGTTCACTAGACCGAAACCTTGCTCAGGCTATGACTGAGATGGATAGAGTTGCATCACAACTAGGACTCTCCAATGGTATCAGAGAGCTAGCAGCGATGCTCTATCGCAAGCTCATCGTAGGTAAGCGTGTAAAGAGTAGGTCAATCGACGCAACAGTAGCAGCTTCTATCTATGCTGCATGTAGACTAAGGGAATCACCTCGATCCC
>JAEORN010000297.1 GCA_016840825.1 Candidatus Thorarchaeota archaeon
ATCCCCTTGCCAATTCTTTTCGCGTGGGTGTATTATAGACTTAGAATTAAGAATTGGTCACAACTATCAAATGAAATTAAGGAGATGCCGTAACTTTGATGCAGTTCCTAGAGTTTTCTTATGATCAAGTAATTATCATTGCGTTCGCAATGCCTGCTGTTTTAGTGTGTTTGCTAATTATTCTTATTCCATGGTTGAGGAAAGGGTCTGGCAGTAAATTACGGAGATATCTCTCATACTTGGTTAATCCACCCAAAATGCGTTCAATGAACTCCATAAACTTAGATGATGAAATGCATAGACAAAGAGCATTTTGGAGCGAAATTAAAATTAGACTCTTCTATGTTTACATCGGAATTGTGGTCTTTCTGGTCAGCTTTCTGATTAGTGAGTTCTACGAGGTTTTCCTAGACATCGTGCTTCCAGTTACACAAGGTAATACAGGGGAAGTAAGAACTATTACAAGCGTGATTTTCCAGAGTCCGTTCAATGCTGGATGGATAGGAAGCATGCCATGGTATGGCTCATTTCCACTACCTTCTGACTTAGGTACATATCATGAGCCTTGGAGCTGGATTTTCTTCACGGCTGCAGTCACTGATAATCCCTATTTTCTTGAACAAATAGTTACAGTCCTACTACTATTTTCATTTATAGCGGGGCTTGCGTTTCTGAGCCCATTAGCGATTAAGACAATTCGACACTCCTACCTGCCTTCTGTGTTCTTCTTCGTAACTGGAATGGCTATCTTCACAAAATCTGTGTTTGGTTGTTTGGCACAGGCGTTGGCTCTCTTTATTGGTTATACTCAGATCCAATATGGAATCTATATTGTCACTGGCGAGATGATTCCGAATCTTATACAAGCCTTCGTGATCGGTTTTCCGATAATCTTAGCGATTTTTGCAGTATTCATTCTACTTGGTTGGAAGTTAGCAAAGGTACACTTCACTGATTCAAGAATGAAATCTTGGTTTATAGCGTACATCGCATTTGTGTACTGGTTGGGACTTGCGATTACAATAATAGTTGCGTGAGAAAAATGAATACACAAAAAAATGACACTACTGCTTACGAATGTATACACACAAGCGGCTTAGATAATCATCATGTTCCTATTACAATCTCGGTATCAAACAACTTTGAATATACGTTCAAGGATTTCTATACATTATATGCTATAATATCAGAATCTAGTCGGAGGATGGAGGACTTCGTCGTAAATCAGGAGGTAATATGATCTTGATTGAATTAGGAGTTCAACAGGCAATTATAACAGCAATAGCGCTGCCAATAATGGCTACCTTTCTAATTATCCTATTAGAACCTTCATTAAGAAAGAATCAATCTCCGGGACTCAAAAAATATCTCTCCTTTCTTTTCCTTGCTCCTGATATTGCACCTCTAGAAGACCAATATATTGCTCAGCTGAATCCCGTAGTGCGAAAACATCACGTCAAGAATCAGTTACTCGTTCGTCTTGGTTTCATCTATCTCTTCATAGTCTTATTTATCGTTAGTAATCTAATAGCACAGTTCTACTTCGTCATAGACGACCTCCTGCAACCGGTGTCTCAAGGGGGAACAGACCTCGTTAGAACGTGGTCAAGCATTGCTATTTATGGACCGTTTATAGGGGGATGGGAGGGATCATTGCCATGGTATGGTGTATTTCTCCTTCCACCACTTGAAGGAAACACCTTTCATGAAACCTGGAAATGGATATCCTTCACGCAAGCAATCTCTAGTAATTCAGAAATTCTCGGCTCAACATTTTCATTTCTACTAATCACTTCAGCTCTTACATCGGCAATGTTTCTAGTTCCATTGGCATTGAAGAGTGTGAGGAAGTCACTAGTCCCCTCACTTTTCTTCTATACCACCAGCATACTAATCATGACAAAATCACTGTTTAGTTGTCTTGGTCAATCTCTCAGACTCATGTTTGGAGAGACCATAACATACGGACTCATCACAATCGATTCATCGACTGGTCAATTGGCATCGTTTCTTGCTGTCGCAGTCTTTGTTAGTAGTATCCTCATAATCGTGATGTTTCTCATTGCTATTGCACTTGGTCGAAAATTATGGCGAGTCCATTATCCGAATAACGACACATCGATGAAGTGGTTCATCTGCGCAATATCAGTTGTATATTGGTTGAGTCTTGCTTTCAACGTGGTGATCATATGAGTTCTATGAGTAATTATCCAAAAGAAGAGAAAAAGCAACAAGCAATGAAGAACGGAATCTATGCACTTCCGAAAGATCTAGAAGTCGGATTTAGATTTGCAATCAAGAATCTTTTAAGCTATATTCTTGCTATGTTAGGGATTGTACTTGTTACTGCTGCATTACTAATTATTATTCTCTTCTTCATTTTCATTCCGATTATATTCGTAATTGGAATTCCAATATTCGTCGATTTAGTCGTAGCATTTGTAATTCAAATCGATGCACTGTCCGGGATACTACTCCTCTCAATGCTTCTCATCATCTTCTCACCAGTTCTTGGTCCATTCTTCATTGCATTTGGTGCAGCCTACGGTATGGCAAGGGAAATTGTCGAGAATGATGGTACAACGGCAGAAGGTGCATTCACATGGTACAGGAAAAAAGCCCTCTCTTTTGTTGGAGGAGGGATGATTCACTTTGGTATTTCAATAGCTCCGTTTCTCATTGCAATAATAAGTATCCTTACCCCACCATTATATTTGCCGAGTGAGGAGAGCCTTACACTAATACTCCCATTAGGTATCTTTTGGATCATATTGACCAATGGAATG
>JAEORN010000040.1 GCA_016840825.1 Candidatus Thorarchaeota archaeon
GTGGAAAGCAAATTGGCTCTTCAGCGATGCCCCACAAGAGAAATCCAGTAACATGTGAGAAGATTTCAGGTTTGGCTAGATATATCCGTAGCCTTGCAGCTCCCGCACTAGAGAATGTCATTAGCTGGGAAGAGAGAGATATTACACATTCTTCCACAGAACGATTTGTGATACCACAAGCCTTCATTCTAACAGACTATATTGTTCGAGAGATGACGCGAGTAATTGAGGGACTTGAGATTGATTCTGAAGCAGTTGAGAGAAATCTTGTTGGATCAAACGAGTCCACGCTCAGCGAGTACATTCTGACTCAACTTACCAAAGCTGGAATGGAAAGGCCTAAAGCACATGAGATTCTTCGAAAACTGAATATCCAAGCAAGAGATCAAAACACATCACTATCAGAGATTGTAAGAGCAGATGAGAAAACAGCGGCGATATTCGCAAATGCCAATGTGGATGTTATGGGTTATTTTGAGTCCATCAAAGAAACCTCTAGAAAAATCGTGAGTGCCGTAATTCGAAAGTATAAAGAGACCATCGGTACGTCTAAATGAACTCGCACAAGACTGGAGTGTGACAGAAATGAAGAAACTTCTTGTAACTCTCACAGTGTCCGAAGGAAAGAGACTAATCGCGAAAGGATTGCTTGCACTTGATGAAGTTCAAACAGCACTCAGGGAGGGATATCTCTGTATAACCTTAGGAACAACTTCATCATACTTGGTAGAGGAGATACTGGGGGAGTATGATAAGACCAAACATATGGCAGGTCTAACAGTAAGAGAAGGCATGTCAGTTCTATCTAAAGAACTTCGAGCCTTTGATGCCATCTTCTATAAAGGCGAGTATCTGGATGGAAAGAAGGTCATTGATGTTGTCGATGAACTCGGACCTAATGATGTCATCATAAAAAGTGCGAATGCATTAGATTCAGATATGGTACCTCTTGTTCTGCTTGCTAGTGAAACAGGAGGTACTGTAGGTTCGTTCATTGGGGCGGCATCCTCAAAGAACATTACCGTAATTATGCCAGTGGGACTTGAGAAATGTATCCCTGTAGCTCATGGGGAAATTGTTGGACGCTTTGGCAAAGACGACTGGGATTATAGCATTGGGATGCCCGTAGGCATAATTGCTGTACCAGAAGGAATTCCATTCACAGAGATGGAAGCGTTAGAGGTCCTCTTTGGTGTGGAGGCTGTTCCCATAGCTGCAGGGGGCGTCAATGGTGCTGAAGGAGCCATCACACTTTTCATCGAGGGTGATGATGAGGACATCATCGAAGTGTATGAATTCTTAAAAGGTATCAAAGGAGAACCACCCTTTCCTGAGATAAGAAACATTGTCAATGACTATTGGTAAGGAGTAGAACGCAAGTGATAGATGACCCAGTTATCCAAACAAAGGGACTTACAAAGATATTCGAGAAAGGCAAGAAACGAGAGGTCGTCGCGCTAAATACTGTAGATCTGGAAGTTGGACGTGGAGAAGTCTTCGGATTATTAGGACCAAATGGGGCTGGCAAGACCACGCTAATCCGAATCCTTGTCGGGTTGCTCACACCAACTGACGGGACGGCAATGGTGCTAGGAAAGGATGTCACAAAGGAAACAAATTATGTGAGGGAAAGAGTAGCACTACTCCCCCAAGAAGCGGGAATCTATGAGAGACTGACTGCCCGTGAAAATCTAATCTATTATGGAGGATTCTATGGAATACCAGAGGATGTGCTACAAAAGAGAGCAGACAGATTACTGGATCTCGTTGGACTCAGGGAGAAGGAGGATTTCCAGGTCAAAGGATTCAGCGGTGGAATGAAACGAAAGGTCCTCGTCGCCCGCGCATTGATAATAGAGCCGCAGATTGTATTCTTGGATGAACCAACGACTGGAATCGACACTTTAGGTGCTCGAATCGTCCGGAACATGTTGAAGAAACTCAGTTCAGAGGAGAAGCGAACAATCATACTGACAACACATGACCTCAATGAGGTTTCGGAACTTTGTGACAGGGTGGGAATATTAAATAATGGAAAGCTAGCGGCTATTGGAAAACCTCAACATCTTGAAGAGAAATTCAAAGCAGCTAACTTGGAAGATGTATTTACTGGCCTCGTAACTGGGGAAGGAGTCTATGGAGAGTGAATGAATGAATTTGCCCAAATTAAGTGCAAAGACCTATTGGATGCTTAAAAAGGAGATCAAGGAAGTACTCCGTTCAAGATGGCTTTTGATAGGCTTTATGATTAGCCCGCTATTTGCATGGGTGTTTGAAGGATTCTTCCTATCTTTCATTGTGACCCAATCCGTAGAGGAACCTGAACTAGTTTACTTTACAAATGATGACACAGGGGCATGGGGCGCAAACCTCATGCGAAACATTACTGGTGTTAAGGAATCCCTGAAAATTAGCGAATTGATCGAGGTTACGAAGCAAGAAGGAGAAGCATTAGTTCAGAATAAATCGGTAACAGTATGGTTGTATATACGTGGTAATTTCTCAGAAGAATTGCAGGATACAACGGAATCCACCCTATTGATATGGGTTAATTCTGCAAGTATTAGAGCGTCATCAACTGCAAGCTACATCAGAGAGTATGCCTATCTTGTTATCAATGAGGAGATTATAATTAGAGATCTGAGTATTAAGACTGAAACAATCTCACCAGAAGCGACCTTTGGGCATCAGCTGGCTATATTCTTAGTCATGATTACTTCTGTGCTCGCTCCGGCCCCATATGTGAGTAAGTCATTCGCTGGAGAACGAGAAAGGAATACACTAGAAGCACTTCTCGTGGTTCCAATGAGTAGGCTAAAGATACTGGCATCAAAGGTATTTGCGGGTATTCTCTTGACAATGCTATATTCGATATTCACAGTAGTGGGAATCCTATTCTATAATTGGTGGATCACCTTTAGAGCATCTGCCTTACCCGATTTCTTTGCAGCCTACTACATCAGCCTGTACACGATAAATATCACTACCATCCCGTTAATATTCTTCTGTCAGTTTCTTGTACTACTCTGTGCAATAGGAATTGGAATCACTATCTCAACTCTAGCCAAGGATCAAGCCAGCTCTGAATCCATCAATAATCTTATGTTATTGGTGCCGACCTTTGTTGTTGGTATACTTGGTTTCACGGGAAGCATCACACAATATGGAGGTCTCTTTGGATTCTTCGTTCTCGCAATACCGTTTAGTCATGCAATCATTATTCTGAATGGAGTTCTCTCAGGAGTCGCTTCGTTCTTTAGCATATTGGGGAACATTCTGTATCTAGTGACCTTTACAATAGTATTCCTTGTGATAGGTGCCAAGCTCTTTGAAAGAGAGGCAATCATCTCATAATGCAAAATGGCTCAATAAATGGGCCATTTTGGCTCTATCTTGACACCTGAACGTTCCAGCAGTTTCTGACTATGCTTGAGAGCCTTTAATCGAACTCCTTCCTCGTCAAGTGTTAGGAGCTTCTTATTACGCATGAGGATGCGTCCGTTCACGATGGTAGTATCAACATAGTGTCCACTTCCTGCGTAGACAATATTAGAAACTGGATTTGTATTCGGGGTAAGTCCAATAGAAGACATATCTATGATGATAATATCAGCCTTTTTTCCGACCTCAAGAGATCCAAGCTCGTGCTGAAGACCCAATGCTTTAGCGCCGCCAATGGTTGCCATCTCAATCACCTGTTCTGCACTGACCGCAAGAGGGTCGTTCACAATCGATTTGTGAACAAGTGCTGCCTGACGCATCTCACGAATCATATCGTAGGTGTTGTTGCTTGGACCTCCATCACAACCCAATGAAACGGGCACTTTCTTTTCCAACATCAGTGGGATTTTGGCAAAACCTGATGCAAGCTTTGCATTACTTGAGGGGCAATGAGAGATATTGCTCTGCGATTCTGCAAGTACAGGTAGTTCCTCATCCTCAAAATGAATTCCATGTGCAAATACCATATCGGCACCTAGAAGACCCATGTCCTTTGCGAAACTCGTGAGATTGGCATACCCGTTATCCTTTACATATCGCACATCATCAACCACCTCACCAAGATGCATGGTCATACCTGTCATTTTCTCCCGTGTTAGCTTGACTACTTCCTTGAAGAGATCATGGCTAACACCACCGAGAGACCGTAATCCATACCAAACATGTACTCGTCCATCTGCTTCACAATGCCACTTCTTGTACATCTCATCGGTTTCTTTCAAGCACGCATCTGCAGTCTCAACCATTCCCGGATACATAATATCGGGGTTATCAGCATACCCTGTAGAATCCATCACTATCTTTGAAAGGGCAGCGCGCATCCCGACATCTTTGACACTCTCAGCGATTTGATCGAATCCATACCGAGTATGTATCATACATTCAATGAAAGATGTGGTTCCAGTTCGAATCATCTCAGCCATACAAAGCTCAGCAGAAACCTTACCATCAGTCCCTTGAAAATTCCCTTGGAGAACCCAAACATAGTCCTTCAACCAGTTCACAAGAGATACATCATCAGCACATCCTCGAATCAGAGCCTGAGCGAGATGTACATGTGTATCAATGAGACCTGGCATCACAATACCTTGACGGGCATCTATGATTTCATCTGCTTTGTGCTTCGATAGATCATCAGTCTTTCCTATGGCAGCTATCTTGTCTTGCTCTATGAGCACTGCACCATCGTTGATAATCTGACGCTGGGGATTAAGAGTCAAAACATATCCATGTTTTATTAGAATGCTATCGATAGAAGACAAGGTAGAACCTCCAGTACTAGATTCTAAAATACACGTACGTCATAATGGTTTTGGTAGGCTAGTCCATCACGTCAAAAGTGATGGTGACTTCAAGTCCCTTCTCGGGTTCGCCATGCACGCGATCACTAACAGATAGATGGGCTTCGTACTTGGAGGCAAGTCGTCGTACGAGATGGATACCTACGCCACTTGATCGTCGAGTTGGATCAAAAAGTCGTGTCTTTTGTTTATGGTCAAGTCCTGGGCCATTATCAGCAAATCTCAAAGTAAAGTAATTGGGACCTCTCTTCCCTGAGATCCACAGATGCTTATCAGGTGAGGGATTATGTTTTACTGAGTTCTCCATCAGGTTCCAAAAGAGGTGACCCAGGGCGGCATTTGCCCGTACGATGACCTCATCAGGAATACCCTCAACCTCTGGGGTAATGCCATACTGACTTGAGAACAATCGAATTTGAGTCCTAAGAACATATGCGAGATCGGTTTGCATTAGAGGCTCATTCTTTGATTCTTCTGCCCTTCTTATATTACTAATAAGCTCAATGCATCGACTTGCTCCGTCAATGACATATCTTCGAGCGTTCTCAATTTCTGAAGGCTTGGAGTCTTTGTCTAGCAGATCTGCTCCTGCTAATATGAGTTGGAGTTGATTACCTATATCATGTAGGAGTAGGTCGAGTAGGAATCGTGCTTCAGCTTCAGCTCTTTTCAGATCGGAAACATCTGTAAAGACGGCAAAACTCCCTTGATAATTCTCTTGGGCATCCAACCATGGCGACGCGTGTACTATCGTTGGTACCAGCTCACCTGATTTGTGAAGGAGATTCACCTCATAGTGCTCATGATATCCTTCTTTTCGTTTCTTGACTTTTTCCTCAATGTCCTTATGCGTCCAACCATGAACCCATAGAGTGATGGGTTGCCCAATTAGGTCATCAGGTGTTTCATATCCCAACATATCACATAATGCTTGGTTTGCTAGCCTACAGATTCCCTTCTCATCATCAACACATAGACCAGAGTCCATTGTTTCAATTAGTGTACGATGTCGGTGCTCGGATTCCTCAAGTGCTGTCTGCTGCTTCAAATCATCAGTAATATCTAGAACTTGGGCTACTGTCTTTACCGTCCCATCGCTACTGACCATAGTACTTGAACTGATTGTAATATGTCTGGGTGTTCCATCTTTATGCAATGCCTTAACATTATAGATTGGTGGAGCTTCTTCACCACGTTGGCGTTTAATATAATATTCAGCCACTAAACCAGCGGTACTAGGATCAAGCAATTCTCTGAAGTCCCTACCCAATAATTCTCCTCTTGTTCTTCCAACTATCTCACAAAGCATGTCATTTGCATACTCTATTGTATATTGATTATCAACAACCAGGATTCCTAGAAACTTTGAGTGCTCCAGAATGATTTGAAATAGACCTTCCTGATGAAGAAGTTTTTCCTCAACTGCATTTCGTCTAGTCATATCGGTTGAGAATACAACGAATCCAACTGGTTGTTTGTTGTGAGAAATAAGGTATGCAGAAGTTTCTGTAGAAACTTCAGCCCCGTCCTTTCTTATAACTCTTAATCCCATGGGAGTAGGCTCAACGCCTTCAGTTAGTCGTCTTAATCCCTCTGCGACTGTTCTATATTGAGGAGGAGAAACTAGATTCTTGACATTAAGGTCCTCTGTAATATCATCTTTTGTCATTCCGAGAAGATCAAGTGCTTGGCGGTTCATATATAGAATCCTAAGGTTGAGATCAACTTCAGATATTGCGATAGGAAGATTATCAGCAATAGCTCTGAAATGAGCTCGATCAAGAGTATCTAAGGGTGGAGTGGATTTATCGTTCATTCCGATGCCAACAGCATAGTTCTTCCTACTTTCGTTTAGCCCCTACATCTTCATCAAAAGCACATGTTCATCCTATAATACTTTAGTGCGATAAATCCTAGAGGGCAACAACTTAAAGTGTGACAAATACTCGTACTTTCGAACGAACAAATTACGCAAAGGGGTATTACAGTGGCACAAATTCTCTCCATTGACCACGAGATCTGCACAGGATGCAGAAATTGTGAGTTAGCTTGCTCAGTTGCACATTACCAAGAATTCAACCCAGCTAGGTCCCGAATAAAGGTCATCAAGAACGAACACTCAAACCTGATAGCACCAATGGTATGTTTACAATGTGAGCTACCTCTCTGTCACGATGCGTGTCCTACAGGTGCAATCACTGAGAACGAACATGGTGTGCTTTATGTCAACAAGGACGTATGTATTGGATGCATGACATGCGTTACTGCTTGCATCTATGGAGGAATAGCAATTGATCCAAAGACTCACAAAGCAAGCAAGTGTGATCTCTGTTGGGGAGATCCAGCGTGCTTGAAAGCATGCGAGTACGGTGCCATTAGCTACATCTCAACTACAGATGGAATTAGAACAAGATTTGAAGGCACCAAGGCAAGTCGAATTGCGGCAGGTTTCATACGGGAGGGAGAATGATATGACATTTCCATACAAAGGCTATGCTGGATACTATCTAGATATTGACCTAACTAAAGGTAAGATTCACAAAAACGAGATGGAAAAAGAATGGGCACGTCTTTACCTCGGAGGCACAGGAGTTTCAGCACGAATCCTCTGGGAGCGGACCGGCCCGCAAACAGATCCACTTTCACCGGATAATGTCCTTATTGCAGGAACTGGCCCACTTACAGGAGTCATGTTCTCACCCTCAGGCAGGATGATGTTTGCAGCGAAGGGACCTCTAACTGGTATTTGGGCTGAATCACATGTTGGTGGATTCTTCGGTCCAGAGATGAAGTATGCTGGATTTGACTTTGTGATATTTAATGGACGTTCTCCAAAACCTGTCTATCTATATCTGAATGATGGAGAAGCAGAATTACGGGACGCATCACATTTGTGGGGCAGGGAAACCAATGTGGCAGCTGACATGCTACGGGAGGAGCATAAGAATCCAGACTTGAAAGCTGCGGTAATTGGACCTGCAGGAGAGAATAAAGTACTCTACAGTGCAATCATAGTCGATTACTATCGAGCGGCTGGACGCGCTGGACTCGGAACTGTCATGGGTTCTAAGAACGTGAAAGGGATTGCAGCATGTGGGTCACTGGGACTAGAAGCGCATGACATGGATAAGTATCTTGAAGCAAACGAGATAGAGAAAGAACGAATGAGGGATCCTTTGTGGACAGATTCCCTGAGTTCGCTACGGAAGTACGGCACAACGGATTTGGTGGCCATCATCAATGAGATAGGACGACTTCCTACGAAGAATCATTGGACAGGATACTTTGATGATGCAGACAAGATCGGTCCAGAGATTATAGCAGAGAAATACCGAATTGGTCAGGAAGCGTGTCACGGATGTTCGTTGGGCTGCAAATACATCATTAGAGTGAAGGGTGGAGATTATCCTACAGATCCAATCGGTGGGCCGGAGTATGAAACTATCATGGCCTTTGGTTCGAACTGCCTTAACAGTGATATCGAATCGGTCTTCTATCTTGGAAAGAGATGCGACCTTCTAGGATTGGACACTATCTCCTGTGGAAAGACCATTAGCTTTGCAATGGAACTCTTTGAGAAAGGGATCCTGACTACTAAGGATACGGATGGCTTGGACCTTTCATGGGGTAATGCAGAAGTCCAAGCAGAGCTCGTTGAGAAGATTGCCAAGAGAGAAGGAATTGGAAACTTACTGGCAAATGGGGTCAGGAAGGCTGCTGAACAGATCGGAGGAGATGCTTGGAAGTATGCCGTCCATGTGAAGGGTCTCGAAGCATCAGGTCAAGACCCGCGTGCACATCAAAGCATTGGACTCACTTATGCGACTAATGTCAGAGGGGCAGACCATCTCAGGAGTATATCCTGTATTGAAGAACTGGGATATCCAAAGATTGCAGGGGATCGGTTTGGTACCGATAAAGCAGAAGCAATTCTTGAGATCATGTCACCAACTCATAAGGGAGAGTTGGTCAAGGATATGGAGGACTTCTATGCAGTGGCTGATTCTGCAGTCATTTGCAAGTACGCGGTAATGTGGCCCCCAGTCTATTATTACGAAACCTTTGCGAATGTAATTGCACCTCTTACAGGGATGACTGAATGGGCGGACCTTAGATTCGTCAAGACTACAGCAGAAAGAATCAGTCACCTGCGACGAGCCTATAACCATCGTCTTGGTGTGACCAGGAAGGAAGAAACACTCCCTCCCCGATTATTATCTGACCCAATGCCAACGGGACCATCAAAGGGAGGACTCCCAGACTTGGACATCATGCTTGACGAGTACTATAGTTATCGTGGGTGCGATAGAGAAACAGGATTTCCTAGGAAAGACAAGCTTGAGAGCCTTGGCCTGAACTTTGTTGCAGATGACCTCGCAAAAAGGAAAATGCTTGCTAGCTAAAAACCTTCAAAGCGAGGTAAGTCTTATCTCCTAGTACCAAGGAGTAGATATCATGGTAGACCTGGATATTGAGATTGCCGGACTTAGATTTAGGAATCCTGTTTTTACAGCAGCAGGACCTACATCTAGGGATGGGATGACCCTCCTAAATGCAGCAGCTGGTGGAGCAGGAGGACTGGTAGCAAAGACTGTAAGCGTAAACCCAGCAGAAGTACCTAAACCGAATATGGCAGCCTTGGAGAACACTAGAGTAGGGTCTCGAAGGGGTATGCTAAATGCTGAACTATGGAGTGAACTTCCGCTAGAGCAATGGCTTGAAAGAGAGTATGCCATCGCATTGAGTTCCACACTTCCATTGATAGCTAGTCTCGGATATACTCCAGCAGAAGTTTCAGAGATTGCACCGAAAATAGAGAGAGCTGGAGTTCATGCACTTGAATTCTCAACACATTATGTAGGTGGGCATGTCGATATTGCCAAAGCAATTCGCGAATCTGTGGAGATACCGATATTTGCCAAGTTGAGCCCCAAGGTAGATGTTGCTTCTGTAGCAAAAGAAGTTGAACCATATGTTGACGGAATAGTTGCGATCAATTCCTTCGGACCATGTTTAAGAATTAACATCGAAACTGGACAACCGATGCTTGGAAGTGATAATGGCTTTGGGTGGATGAGCGGTCCTGCGATAAAGCCAATCGCTATGAAATGCGTTGCAGATATTGCAAAAGCTGTGAGTGTACCAGTTATTGCTGTAGGCGGTGTATCTTCTGGACGAGATGCGATTGAGTTCATGATGGCAGGAGCATCCGCAGTAGAGGTCTGCACAGCATCAATATTAGAGGGGCAGACTGTCTACGGTCGAATTGCAGGAGAGATGGAAGACTGGCTTGAGCAGCATGGCCATGAATCAGTTGAAGACATCAAGGGAAGAGCGCTCAAACACTTGAAACCTGTTGAGCTTACAGAAGAACCAGTAGTGGATTTAGAAAAATGCACAAAGTGTGGGCTCTGTCCTAAATCGTGTGTGTATGCTGCAATTACCGTGGATAAGAACAAGGACCTATTCTTCATAGATGAGGAAAAATGCCAAAGATGTGGAATGTGCATCTCGGTATGTCCATATCATGCATTGAGTATTGGAGATTAAAGATACATCACATCATCGAGTCCAGTTGTAAGTCTTTCAGGCGTTCCTGAAGTTATGACATAATCATTCTCTATGCGTACACCACCGAATTGCTTCAGATAAACTCCTGGCTCAATAGCTACTACATGCCCTCCTTTGTAGATGGCTTCTCTTTCATACAAGCTTGGTTTTTCGTGAACAGCTAGTCCAATTCCATGTCCTAACCCATGTGTCATTCCTTCCTCTGCATTGGGATTCAATCTTGATGAGTCAAAACCATGCTTCTGAAGTGTCTTGTAACAAGCTAGGTTCACCTCATCTATTGTAGCTCCTTCCCTCATAGAGTCCATGACTTTGTCAGTAGCAGCAAGGACACCATCGAACATTTCTTTCACTTCTGTGTCTGGAGTTCCTTTGACGACTGTTCTAGTAACGTCTGCGACATACAGGTCCCTTTTCAATCGAGGAAAGACATCCATTATAATAGGCACCCTAGCTTTTAGAGGGTCATCAGGTTCCCCTAGGTAGTGCCAATCAAAACCTTTCATTCCAACGGCCACGATTGCATCCTCTGCAGATTCAGCTCCGTAATCCAATAGAAAATGATCCAAAGTCTTCTTTATTGTATCAACAGTAAGGACTTCACCATTCCACATTAGAATATCATTCGATCCAATATCTGCATCCTTGATCATCTCTATGACCTTTGAGATGGCTCCAATTGTTGCAGACCCTGCCTTCTTTATGAGCTCGATCTCTCGCTTTGATTTAGTGGCCCGTGCATCCATCAATAGATGAGGGACAGCCTTCACTTTGTATCCTAGTTCTTGAATTGCTATCAAGTGAGATGCAGGGATGTGCTCTGGTACTCCGATAGTTGCACCTGAAAAGATGTTGTCCAGTAGCTCCTTGTATACCAACTCTGGATGATTTGTCGCCCTCTTGCCCTGGGCCATGAGAGATCTATAGAGTTCTGTTAGGTCATAAGTTTGCTTGACAAATCCTTGTTTCTCAACGCGGTCTAAGGTGTGAAAACCTGCACCGACGATGGTTTCCTCTCCATGATTATGTATGGCAATGATATCATCAGGAGATCTAAATCCGGTTATCCAGAAGATATCTGGCACCTCAAATGCATTTCCAACTACTATAATCGAATCTACTCCAGCTTCTTCCAGTAATCTATCCAAATCTTCTATCATATACCACACATCGCACCTGATAGGAAGCTAGTCGACTAGAAAAGGGTTCCCAAAAATGCCATACTTGGCTCATAGGTATGAGCTCATTCGCTTCTCAACAAGATCACGTGTGGGTAAATCATAGGGTCCTACGGATTCCAGATTATACGAGGCACAAGTTGCTCCGAAAAGACCTGCACGTCTAACATCACCAGTGCGCATGTATTCAAGGAGAAATCCAATGATGTAGGTATCACCAGACCCTGTGGTATCAACCATTTTATCTGCTATGACCATTGGAATATCAATTTGGGCATTTCGAGTGTAGATTGTAGACCCTGCTTGGTCTTTGGTAATTATAACTATTCGAGGTCCAACTGTTTGCATCTTTGTGACAAGAGCTGTTTCAGTGCCTTTTCCCATTGTTAGCTCAAGTTCATCTATGTCACATTTGACGACATCAACATAACGAAGAACTTGCATAGCCTCACCCCATATCTTGGGAATTACTTTACCATCATCTACTGTCCTTGTGTACCCTTGTACGTCAAGAGACACTAAAGCACCATATTGTCGAGCAGCTTCGATACAGGAATAATGAACCTCGTAGAGTAACGGAGAGAAATGTATGATGTTTGCTTGGAGATGATTTGGGAGAAGATCTGAAGCGCGTATCTCTGGGGCGATAGCATCAACTCGTTGAGTCCTTCGTCCTTGAGCGTCGTATTCATTGACAAAGCGAGTAGAATTCTTACCAGCAGTTCTAAATCCGCTCATATCGAGATTGGAGGATTTCAGTACATTGATGTATTCCTGCTCAAAATTAGATCCTACTCTTGTAACTATTCCAGCTCCAAGAGCTCCAAGATGCGGAGCTATCATGGCATATGCTGTTCCGCCACCCAAGGATTCCCTTTGATATTCAGGTGTGATTATCAGATCGCGACTTAGGTGACCTACAACAACTATCTCCAACTGCTATCCTCCTTCATTTTCAATACCTACCATAGGCGTCATAAGCGTTAAAATCTGTTGTATCCTTGCCTTAGAGGTGCTGTGATTCAGAATGCCAATAGTAACTGTCAAGTTCTTCGCAACCGTACGAGAAATCACTGGGATTGGAAGGATAGAGATGGAAGCTGAGGATATCAAAGACCTTCTCATCCAACTTAGGAAGAAATATGGAAAACCCTTTGAAGATACAGTTATTGATCCAGAAACTCAAGAACTGAAACGCTTCTTCTCTTGTATGGTCAATGGAAAACGAATCGAACTCCTTGATGGATATGATACACAATTGGAGGAAGGTGACGCAGTTGCATTATTCCCACCTGTCGGAGGCGGGTAATAGTGACCTCAGTCGACCTTGTGATAAAGAATGCAAGATTACTGCTTGATTCGGGATTGGTCCATGGAGGGCTTGCAGTAAGTGGAGGGAAAATATGTGCTGTCGCTTCTAATGAGCACTTACCGATTGCTGAAGAAACGATTGATGCCAAAGGTAACATTGTGATGCCCGGATTGATAGATGGTCACGCACACATCCATGATGATCTTATGGATGATCACGAGGATTTTACATCAGGGTCCCGTGCTGCCGCTGCAGGAGGTGTAACAACTATCGTTGATATGCCTCTCGTTTCTCAGATGGATTCAGAGGTTGCTTTAGAAACAAAAATCAAAGCTGGAAACGAGATGTCTCTCGTCGACTTTACATTTACCGGAGGCATGCTCAAAGAAAGCAACTACTTGATGATACAGAAGCTCCTCGAAAAGGGAGTTGGTGCATTCAAAGCCTTCACTTGTGATCCCTTCTATGCTAATAGTGGAACGATTGTTAAAGCTTTGAGTGAGGTGTCTGAGAGAGGTGGAATGATTACAATCCATTCAGAAGACCAAGGGATTCTTGATGAATTTGCAAAAGATTTCGAAGGTGAGTGGGACGCTCCAATTAGTCATGCATTAAGTAGACCACCTCTTGCAGAGCAGCTAGCTGTCAGGCAGAATCTCGCAATAGCTGAGCAGACTGGTGGACATCTTCATATCGCGCATATCACGACGAAGAACGGGATTCTTGAGATTGAAAAAGGAAGATTGAGAGGCATCACTGTTACTACCGAGGTCTGTCCACATCATCTTATCTTCTATAGAGATGATATGAATCGACTCGGCACTAAAAGCAAACTCAATCCCCCCCTGAGAACTAAGGAGGACCGAGGTGCATTATGGTCTGCTTTACTTAGAGGTTCCATAGAGATGGTTGTAAGTGACCATGCACCATGCCCGATTGAGAAGAAAGAAGCAGGAGCAGAAGACATTAGAGAGGCCTGGGCAGGTGTTGATGGAATACAGATGATACTCCGAGTTCTTCTCTCGGAAGGCATCAATAGAGGAAGAATCTCATATTCAAGACTCCTTCAAATCACATCATCGAACCCAGCGAAAATCTTCGGATTGTTTCCGAAAAAAGGAAGCCTTCAGATTGGATCTGATGCGGATCTGGTAATCATAGATCCTTCCTTAGAGGAAAATATCAACTCAGAAATGATGTTCTCGAAGTGCAACTGGACATTATATGAAGGAATGAGATTCACCGGAGCACCTATCATGACGTTTGTCAGAGGTAGAAAAGTCTTCGAACATGACAGGACAACAATAAAACCTGGACACGGACAATTCCAACCAATTGGACAGGCGAATGACTTTCGGAGAGAGTACAATGATTGAACACAAATTCGTCTTTGGAGATCCAGAGATATGCACTGGCTGCATGATCTGCGTAACGACTTGTAGTATGTTCTATTTCAAGGTCATCAGTCCTTCACAATCAAGGGTCAGGGTCTTGCGAGTGGAACCAGGTCTTGACTTTCCATTATTCTGTCAGAATTGTGAGGATGCACCATGTATGGATGCTTGTCCAGAGAATGCAATACGTAGATCGTCAAAGGGAATCGTGTTTGTACATACTAATGATTGTAAGGGACATGGGAATTGTGTTAGCGCATGTCCGTATAATGCCATCCGTATCAATCCAGATACGGGGAAGGCCATAAAGTGCATTCAATGTGGACAATGTGTGAAAAGATGTCCAGTAAATGCAATATGGGTAACAACTCGAGAGGGGTTGAAAGAGAAAGATACGGATGGTCGTCTTGCTAACATCTACGATGAGCACAAGGACATTCTATATGAGAGGGAGGAATCTACATGATTGCAGGAGTTGGTGGAGAGAATATCTGGGTAGACCTAACAAAAGGTAGGATAGAGAAGAAGCCAGTTGAGGAGGAAATAGTCAGGAAGTATCTCCTAGGCGCAGGGTATCTCTCAAGGATTCTATATGACATGATACCTCCGGGAACAGATCCATTTTCTCCAGAGAATGTTCTTGGCATTGCTACAGGATTACTTACCGCATCAATGTTTCCGCAATCATCACGACATGTCGTTGCAGCACTCTCACCGTTGACTGATGTCTGGGGTGAAAGTCATGCAGCAGGATTCTGGGGAGCAGAGTTGAAGTTCGCTGGTTATGATGCCATCATTTTCACAGGTGCATCAAAGGATCCTGTATATCTAAATATCAAAGATGATGAAGTTGATTTACTCAGTGCGGATAAGATATGGGGAACAGATGTCTTTGAAACGGATGATTACCTAAGAGAGAAACATGGTCGAAAGGCAAGAACCATAGCTATAGGACAAGCAGGTGAGAATCTAGTCAGATTTGCTGCAGTCATGAATGACAGAGACCGTGCGTCAGCCAGGTCTGGACTAGGAGCGGTCATGGGATCAAAGAAGATCAAAGCGATCTCTGTTAGAGGCACAGGAAAGATAGAAGTCGCAAATCCTCCAAAGTACTTGAAAGAGATGGATGCCTTCCATCGAAGAATGATAGATAATCCATTCACTCCTGAACGTGCACGATTTGGCACAACTAGTCTTGTTGAGCTCATGCAGCACATTGGAAGACTCCCATCCTATAATATGAGACAGGGTGTCTTCGATGGCTACAAGAAGATTGGAGGGGATGCGATAAATGAGAGCTATTTGGTTAAACCTCGAGCGGATTTCTGCTGTCTTCAACGGTGTGGAAGATATACAATGGTAAGAAAGGGACCCTACAAATATGTAGGAGGGTCTCCAGAGTTCGAAACTCAATCATCACTTGGATCCCGTTGTGGTAACGATAATCTTGAGTCAGTCCTCTTTGGGCATCACTTGGCTAATCAATGGGGAATGGATACCATTTCATTGGGAGGAACTATTTCATGGGCTATGGAAGCTTGGGACGAGGGAGCCATCACAAAAGAAGACACTGGAGGCCTCGATCTTAGCTGGGGCAACCACGAGTCGATTATCAAATTGATCAGGATGATCACCTTCAGAGAAGGTATAGGAGATATCCTTGCCGAAGGTAGCGCTCGAGCAGCTGAGAGGATAGGCAAGGGTTCTGAAGAATATGTTATGACAGTGAAGAAACAAGAGATCGCAGGTCAAGAACCCAGAGCACAGAAGTCAATGGGTCTAGCTGCAGTCACAGCAGCGAGAGGAGCTGATCATCTCTATGCATTCCCAGTTCTTGATGAAGTTGGCTTTGATGATGATATCAAAGAAAGATTTGGCGAGGAGTATCTACCTGAAATGGCTGACAGACTCAGTCCCAAGTATAAAGGACTCATGGTCGCTGAATGTGAGAACTTCATGGTTATGATCGAAAGCGTTGGACTATGCAAATACGGCACTCAAATCCCTCCTGAGTTCTACTATGAAGATATAGCTAGAGCGTTAGAAATACACAATGGCATATCTCTTTCAGTAGAGAATCTCAGAGAGATTGGGGAGAGGATTGTGAATCTCAATCGTATGTTCAATGTACGTCTTGGGATAAGAAGGAAAGACGACCAGCTACCTCGAAGGCTAACTGACCACCCAGCACCTGTAGGACCCTCGAAGGGCCAAATTGTTGAGCTCAATGAGATGCTGAATGACTATTACAATGAACGTGGATGGGATATCAATACTGGAATTCCCAAGAAAGAAACACTTGAACGTCTAGGATTAGCAAATGAAATCGCAGACCAGCCACACAAATGACTAGCTAGTTGATGTACGTTCCTTCGATAGTTTTGGCGTTCGTTTCAGTTCTCTACAATCTTAGTAAGTATCATCAAGTTTCTAGCTTCTTCACATCTCCAGTCACATAGATTCCTTGGAGAGATTTGCCTCTTTCAATGAGGCTCATTCTAGTCGCAACTTGCACAAACGTTCGTAACTGTATCTTTCACACCATCGACCTTTCTCAGGCTGTCCACAACAAAGGAACTTAGACTTTCAGGAGTCTTGAAGACACCTTTGATCAACAGGTCAAATGCTCCGTAGATAAGATATGCCTCTTCAACCTCATCGAGTGCACGCACATTCTCAAGAACATCCCGTGCCTTCACAGATTCGACTTTAGCCATAATGAACGCCTTTATTGTCATCCTTCTTATCACCTGATACCGAAAATGGTTCTATACCTCTCTTCAACACCCAACATAAAAAGGGTTCTTATTAGCATTCGCAAGCTAATATCTTAAACGAGGTTTTCCCCAATATTTACTATTTCGCACATTATCTATATCAAGATGTCCCTTTCGAGCTACTTGTAGTATAATCATGTTCCATTTCGTAATCGTGAACGTTAATAGGGAATACGAAACTGTCGCAGGCATTACTGCAGGAGGTCCTACAGGACTTGACGGCATCTGGCCAACATTCATCGCATCCCTCCAAATCAAAGAAGAAGGCAATACACGAATTCGAACCGCGTATCGTTGCTTTCTGTTGCAATTGGTGCTCATACGCTGGTGCAGACCTAGCAGGCACTAGCCGCATGCAGATGCCACCCAATGCGAGAATCATCAGGATAAACTGCACCGGTCGAATCGACATTTCGTTCATTCTTAGTGCCTTGAAACAGGGAGCAGACGGTGTGTTGATCTCAGGGTGTCACCCTGGTGATTGTCACTATACGAGTGGAAATCTGAAGATGCGAGGTCGATTCGCTCTACTGAAGCAGCTAGTGGAAGAAGCAGGCGTTCATCCTGATAGAATTCACTTACAATGGGCGAGTGCGGCAGAGGGTGATGTGTTTGCCAAAGGCATCACAAACATGGTGGAACGCGTGAAGAAGATAGGACCGAATCCAGTGAGGAAGGATTAGACTATGGCCAAACGAATCGCTCTAGCACAGCTGAGCTCATGTTGGGGCTGTGATCAGTCACTTGTTGACCTTCATCTTGGGCTTTTGGATGTGTTGCCACAACTCGATATTGCGTTCTGGCCCGCAGTAGTAGATTACAAGCTGAAGGATCTAGAGGAACTACCAAAGAAGTCTGTTCATATAGGACTCGTAGAAGGCAGTTGCAGGACTAAAGAGGATGAGCATATTCTCCATGTGATGCGCGAGAAATGTAAGGTTCTGGTTGCATGGGGTTCCTGCTCTGTCTACGGAGGTGTGCAAGGACTAGGTAATCAATGGGAGCTGAAGGATCTACTCGAGCGCAAGTTCATCCGAGCAGATACAGTCACAGATCCGCGGATACCAGAGGAGAACTTACCAGGATTCACAGAGCACATTGTGCCTAATCCACTCATAGTCGAGTGTGATGTCTTGCTTCCGGGATGTCCTCCAACGAGTGCAAATACTCTTGATGCCCTCACAGCCTTATTGACAAACAAGCCCTTCGATCTACCAACTAAGACAGTTTGTGATCAATGCCCAATGGAACGGAAGGACAAGCACATCAAGAAGTTCAAGCGGAACCATGAGGGCAAGATTGAACCAGGAAAATGCATCTTAGACCAAGGCTACCTTTGTCTTGGGTTTGCGACTATCGGCTTATGTGGAGCACAATGCCCAACTGTGAATACGCCGTGCAAAGGATGTTTTGGACCACCGCCAGCGGTCACGGACCATGGTGCAAAGATTATCTCAGCTCTTGGAGCTATCGCGGAGATGGAGCCTGAGGAATTGAAGGCTGCCTTCCCTGACCCCATCGGCTCATTCTATTTCACGGATTACGCATCATCCTACCTCTCAAAGATGCGCGGAAAGGAACGGGAGAAGAAACAATGACCGAAGAGAAGACAGTAAGAATCGCCCCAGTCACACGGCTTGAGGGGCATGGCGAACTCACGATGAAGCTCGGTAAGGATGGCAAGGTCAAGGATATCCAGTTCAATGTATCTTCCACCAGATTCTTTGAGAAGTTCCTCGAAGGAAGATTCGGTGAGGAGGCTGTACGAATCGCACCACGTATATGTGGCATCTGCCCTGAACCTCATCATCTTGCTGCTACAAAAGCCGTGGAAGCAGCATGGGATATCACACCTCCACCTGCTGCTGTCAAGCTACGTAGATTGCTCATCAATGCCAAGCAGTTCAGCAGCCACGCGATACACTTCTTTGCACTCGCTGCGCCTGACTTTCTCGCAGGTCCTCTCGGAGACCCTGCTAAACGGAATGTCGTTGCAGTTATCAAAGCATTACCAGACGTTGGAAAGATGGCATTGCAGATGATGCAGTACGGGCAGGATCTCTGCGCTGCAGTTGGTGGCAAGGCAATCCATCCAGTCACTTCTATTCCAGGAGGAATCATGAATCCCTTCTCAGAAGAGAAACGTGATGAGTACCTGAAGCGTAGCGAGGAAGTCCTCGGATGGACCACTGCTACAGTAGACCTTGCCAAGAAGGTCGTACAGGATTACTGGGATCCCATCACCAAGCTAGCTGTTGTGCCAACCTACTACTTAGGTATGCACGATCAAGGAAAGCACGAGATCTACGATGGTAACTTACGTGTCATGAGTCCTGAGGGCAAGATCGTTGCAGACTTCAAGCCAAAGGACTATCGTAAGTACTATGGTGAGTATGTGGCAAACCATTCCTATGCCACTCATGTCTACTATAAGCCAGATGGATATCCGAAGGGAGTCTGGCGTGCAAATACCCTCGCACGATGCAATGTCGTTGAAGAGATGTCAACTCCTCTTGCTCAAGAAGCTTTGAAGGAGATGCGAGATGCGCTTGGGCGTCCAATTCATGCGACCTTTGCTTACCACTGGGCACGCATCATCGAGCTTGTAGAAGCACTTGAAGAAATCATAGGCCTCTTGAAGGACCCACAGATTGTGAGCAAGGATGTCAAGCTTGCAGATGTGAAACCAAAGAAGGGTGAAGGAGTTGGGTGTGTAGAAGCACCACGTGGTACTCTGATTCACCATTATTGGACCGACGAGAGGGGAATCATCACTAAAGCTAACATGGTCGTCGCGACGAACAACAATATCGCAGGCCTTGAACAAAGCCTGTTGAAGACTGCCAAGCAGATCTTCGAGGACAATGCACTTGACGACCTCAAACTACCTGAACCAATGATATAGGAGAATTAACATGACAGACGAGATACCTGAAGGCATCCTCAACCTCCTTGAGATGGTTGTGCGATGCTACGATTGCTGACTATCGTGCGCCGCTCATATGGTCATCGTTGATGAAGAGGGGCGCGAGATAGCACGAAAGGAACTAGTGCTGGGCGGTGGATGAAGGTCTGACCGAAACTCGGGTTGGACTGGACGACCCTGCAAGGGTCGCCTGCACTTTTCCTTCATATTCTATTCTTGATTGATAGTGTTTATTCATCCCTATCAGGTGGTCGAAAGCCATAACCACCCCTGCCTGATGGACCTAAGCCGCTTATCGGAAAAGGTCCCTTGGACGTACATGTATCGTTTGGAAAATAGGACATGGCTGCTCCTTGGGCTGCAGAAATTGGACCGGAGCCATCAGCGGGGCGGGGCTTGCTTTGAGCATACCCTCTTGTAGTTGGACGCACGGTACAAGCCTTGTAAATCACCAACAGCATAAAGACTAGGGGCACAACACCGGATAGAATTGCGAGAAACCATGTATCAGTGCTTTGCCAAGGTTCTAGTTGCATCTACTTCGACCTTCATTTACACATTGGAATTAACAATTGTGAATATTAGTTATTTGATAGAGCATTAAACTACCTTGGTCCATGGAAACTGAAACTCAAATCGGGACAGATGATCTCACACGGTCGCCTACACTTTCCATTCGTCTTTCTTTCTATCAATGTCGCTCATATTTGATTTAATTCAGTGAGTGCTGCGTTTTGATCTATTCTCTGAGGCGTGGAAATAAGGCACCAGTCCTATTCGTGTATTCTATATATTCATCCCCAAATTTCCCTATAAGCATCTTCTCTTCTTGTGGGACCCGAAGAATGACATAGAAAATCCATAGCATCCAAGATACAACGAATAGGAGATTTGCTGAAACAAGAATCCAGGAGAGGAACCAGATGGTATGAATTGAATATATAGGATGTCTGACTCTGCTGTAGGGTCCAGTGGTGATAAGCTTGTGTTCTTCCTGAATTGTAAGGGTCTTTGAGAACGACTCACCCAAGGCTCTATGGATCCAAGCAATGAAAGGCAAGCAGCAAATTCCAATTATGACACCAATCCACCTGAGAGAGCTGAATAGCGGTAATAGCATCCAGATGTAGCTAGATGAATAGAAGACATAGATTATGAATCCTGCAAGTAGAACAATTCCAAATAGAGATAGTAGCGTGATGCTCATTGGAGTTTCGTATTCTAAGACTTGCTTTTTCAAATCAGTTATGGATTTCTTGAAATCTGGGGATTTCCGTTCATAGAATCCACGGATAGAGAATCCGACGATAAAAATAATCAAGAACAAGAATAGAAACAGACTTTCTTCATCTAAAATTTGCATTCTCTCCTCAACCATGTACTTGTCGCATTCTTCCTCCTTTGAATATTTCCAAGCGAGTAATCATCGTTGATTGCAGCTATGAGCAGAAACTCAGTTCGGGCTGAACGACCCCGCAAGCGTCACCCACACTATCGTTTCTATATTTCTGATTCGTTTTGACCTGTGTAGCATGATAGCGCGCTTGAACCATTACTCTTATATGGTTGGCATAACAAACTATTTTATTCAATTCAATTGGTTTGTGAACCCAATAGTGGTTTCATGATATTAATGAGAGAACGGATACAGGGATGAATTAAGATGACGCAGAAACCAAAGGTCTACTATGGCTCAATCTATGCAGGTAGAACTGCTCGATTCGCCAATCTGAGCGAGAAGCTCAATAAGATTCTAGAAAGCCTTGACTTGAGTACTATCGAGAAGAAGGACAAGGTCGCGATAAAGATGCACCTTGGCTTCAATGACGGATATCAGACAGTCCCAGTCTTCTTCGTACGGCGGATTGTAGAAGCTGTGAAGAAGGCAGGCGGATATCCCTTTGTCACAGACAATCCCTCAGCTGTGTATAATGCCGCAGAGCGCGGATATACGTCAGAAACCTGTGGGTGTCCTCTTGTGCCTATAGCAGGGATAAAGGATGGCTACAAGACTGACAAAGATGTAGATTTCAAGGGAATTGACAAGCTTGCTGCGGCAGGAGCTATGTTAGATGCAGATGTCCTGATCAACTTGACCCATACAAAGGGCCATGGTGCGTGTGGATATGGTGGTGCCTTCAAGAATATTGCACTTGGAGGATATCATGGTCCAAGTAGGTGGTACAAGATACACGGCGTCGTTCAGTATGACAAGTACTTCGAAAAGGACAAGATGACCAAGGACCATATGATGAAAATCATGGAGGCTTGCCCAAGAAAAGCACCGACATGGAATGATGAGAAGAATGAAGGCGGCCTTATGTTCTACGAACGTGACCAGTGCCATGGTGTAGAAAACAAGCCATGTGTTGAAGCTGATAGCGGCCTCACTGGATGGAGCATCAATCAGGAGAACTTCAGCGCGTTCCAAGAACTAATGGCTAGAGCAGCCAAGATTCTGCTTGATACCTTTAACAAGGAAAAGCTATTCCACATCAATGTCATGATGGATATCACTCCATTCTGCGATTGCATGGGAATGGGAATGCCTCCAGTAATTGACGATATCGGTATTCTTGGAAGTAGGGATATTGTAGCCGCTGATACGGCATCACTGGATCTCATAGCTGAAACTGGCTTGAATGAGAGGTTGGTTCGAAATATACCAGAAGTGTATCTCAGGGCTAACCTTTCTGGTGGAAATGATCTTCATCCTTGGCAGAAGATACACGGTCCAATGAAGAACCCCTATCTTGTTACAAAATACGGTGAAGATCTAGGTCTTGGTTCAAGTAAGTACGAGCTCATTGAGGTTCTAGCTGCTGAAGAAACATCAAAGAATGAACCACCGA
>JAEORN010000298.1 GCA_016840825.1 Candidatus Thorarchaeota archaeon
CGGCAGACAGACAAGGAAGCACATCGTTCTTGAAAAGTGCCGTTCACCTTTAAATTATCCATTAAGAAAAACACCTATGATATTCCACTTCCAAGTCTCCTAGGAATAATCGCTTGTTCTTCAATATGGCTGCTAGTTGTAATTTTCCATCCTATGGGTCGACTTCTCGGTTTCAGTTGGACTGGAATTGGAATTCTAATTTATGTCATACATCGTCATAGAATTGGTAAGCCTTACTTCAGCCGCGATATTGGTAGCGGTATCAAACCGATGACATACAAGATGAATGCTCTTGTATTGATACGGCCTGAAGAAAGAGAAGAAATCGCTGAATCACTGATAGACAGTTTTGATACGAGATTCCGACTCACTCTGATGAGCGTAATCTCAACTGATAAATGGGATTTGCCACTCGCCACAGCAGACGAATATAAGAAACTAGCAAACCTAGACCTACGAAATATATCTACCGAACTCTCTGCCTCTGGATTCGAAACACGCGCAGTCGTGCTTGTTGGTTCTGTGGAAAAGGTAGTAACTGAAGCCGCAATTTCTGATCAGTATGATTTTGTAATTGTCATACGTGGAAAATCGTTTAAGAAAGGAAAACGTGAAAGCATTGACGATATGATTTCTCTTGTGTCAAGTGTTGCTCCTGGGAAACTCATGGTGGTGCGTAGATAATGTCACAAATTCGTGTGATTCTCAATATTACAATTGAATCAAGAGACCTTGATGAAGTATCTAAGACTCTTGCAGCATTGCCTGAAGTCTTAGATGTCTACGAGGTCACTGGTGAATCTGATATTGTTGCTATTGTGAAAGCAGATGATGTCATTGGCTTTAGAAATATGCTCAAGAACAAGATTCTGAAAATTGATGGTATTAAAACAACAGTATCTAGTGTGATTATGTATGTCCATAAGAAAGATGGAAAGATTGTAGACTATTAAGAGGTAAAAGCTGGTCGGTGAATATGAGTGAAGATGCTGGTGTCCTGATGCCCATATCAGGCATGATAGACTATTCTGACATGATAGCGGCAATGCTTCCCTTGCTACGATTCCAAACGACAGACCTTACATTACTCCACGTCATTGAAACTCCAATATCTACCCCTCTTGGTTCTGAGGGTATGGATGATGTTTTCAAAGAAGCTGAGAGCAGGATTGTTCCGATTCGAGACTGGCTCAATGGTCAGGGGTATTCTGCTGTAATCAAACTGGTTACAGCTCGACGGGTTGCTGATGCCATAGCTGAGGAGGCGAGTTCTGTAGATTATTCAATGATCTTTATGATGAAACGGCGAAAGAAAAAGGGTCTTCGTGGTCATTTGTCAAAGAGTGTTACAGAGTCTGTAATTCGCAATGTTGCTTGCCCGGTCGTGACTATTCTTGTCTAAGATCGTTCATTGCATTGCCTGCTAGTCTGTGTAATGATTTACAATTGGCATTTTCCAGCCCATACCAAATGCTCTTTGACTGATCTTAATGCAGGGTGGCGCTTGCCATCTTTTGTACTCCGAACGCCTGATTCTTGTGTATACATCGTCGACAATATCCGCGGCATAACCCTTAGCAATCAACTGCTTCTTGCTGAGTCTGTGCTCAATAATATCATCTACCATTGGGCTGACGATATCAAAATCAAAGGGATCAAACTGGTCTGGCTTTAGTTCTGCTGATGGCTTCTTCCTAATTGTACTAGCTGGTATAATCTTCTTTCCAGTCCTTGAATTGATATACTCTGCAAGCTCGTAAACGTGTAGCTTGCTGACGTCTCCTATCGCACCAACTCCTCCAGTCATGTCTCCATATAGCGTACAATATCCCAGTGCCAGTTCTGTCTTGTTGCCTGTATTGAGCACGAGTATACGAAGATCCTTCAGTCTGTTAGAGAAATCCATGAGCGAGGTCCCTCTGACTCTAGGTTGAATATTTTCATCGGCTACAGAATCATCTGCAGAAACATCAACATGAAAGAGCCCTCGCAACTCTTCAAGAGGGGCTCTCAATGATTCATGATATGCGTCCACGATTTCTTGAATTGAGAATTTCATATAATGTATACCAAGATTTTGAGCTAGCTGTTCAGCATCGTCCTTGCTATGGTTGCTTGAGAATCTAGATGGCATTGATACGCCGATCACATTCTCTGGACCCAGTGCATCAGCTGCAATACATGCTGTTACTGCTGAGTCTATTCCCCCACTTAGGCCAAGCACTGCACGCTCAAAACCCGTTTTTCTGAAATAATCGCGGATGCCAAGCGAGAGAGCATCAAACATCTCTTTTTGATGGTTGTATGGTGGCTTGATAATTTTCTTACCTAATCCATGGTCTGCATCCAACTCAATTGTTATCAAATCCTCTGTGAACGCCTTTCCATAGGCTATTAGTTTCCCTAAAGAATCAACACCAATACTCTGTCCATCAAACACTAGTTCATCCTGCCCTCCAACAAGATTACAAAGCAGGACTGGTACCTTGTTTTTTGTAGCCTTCGATTTTACTAGCTTCTCCCTCTGTGCCCCCTTACCCATGTGGAAAGGTGATGAAGATATATTGATGACAAGTTGTGCTCCTCGCTCAACAAGTAGGTCCGTTACTTTCGTTTCATAGTCTTCATCCCACAGGTCTTCACAGATTTCAACACCAAGAGTTATGCTCTGCCCTGCAACCACGACTTGGTGAGGAGCTATCTCTTCTGGTTTTCCAGGTTCGAAGTATCTATCCTCGTCAAAAACATCGTATGTTGGCAATAATGTCTTCTTGATGATTGCGACGATTTTGCGATGTGAGATTAGTGCGGCACAGTTGTATGATCTCCATTTTTTGTCATAATCGACAAATCCTACTAACACTGTCAATTCATGGCAAGATCGAGATATCTCCTTGATAGCTGATTTGTTTGCTCTGATGAACTCCTTCTCATAGAGCAAATCTCGTGGTGGGTATCCTGTAACTGCAAGCTCGGGAAAGACAACAAGATGTGCTCCAGATTCTCTTGCCTGTTCAATGTAGTTCTTGATTTTCTCAATGTTGCCGTTGAGATCACCAACTGTAGAGTTCATTTGAATTAGTGCAATCTTCAAGGACGTCTCACCATCTTTTGGTTCGATTCACACGAGAAAAGAGTTTTGTGTCCTCCTCTTGTGACACGAGTTGCAGCATGCTTGCAATCAGAGGCAAAAGCTGCCGGAAAGACTCGAAGAATTAGTTATATCAATATGATTGGTTGTTGATAATGAATTCTCGAGAAGATTCGAAAATATGGATGTGTTTGATATTGGATAATATTCTATTTCTATCCAAGTCCGAAGTCTATGAATGCTTGTCCATGAAAGACGCCATCGATGCCGTTCGAGTGGCATATTCTGCGTGTGCACAGGGTCGAGTTCAGATGCCCGTTGTCCAACACCTCGATGTCCATCAATACAATGGAGAGGTTGATATAAAATCTGGATTTATTGAGGATTTCAGGCTCATAGGAACAAAGATTGCCTCTGGATTCTATGACAACATGAAGAAGGGATTGCCTCCTGGAATCGCAATCATTGTTCTCTTAGATTTGGAAACTAGTATGCCTTTGGCTATCATGGATGGGTCGCATATAACAGCCTACAGGACTGGAGCTGCTGGAGCTGTAGCTGCTGGCGCTCTTGCAAGGAGAAACTCAACACACGTAGGTATTCTTGGAGCTGGAACGCAGGGTCGCATGCAACTTATAGCCCTCAAAGAGCTGTTCGATATTCAATATGTGAAGATATGGGACATCGAACCGGACATGGCAAGAAGATACTCAGATGAAATGTGTGAGGTTCTTTCTGTTGAAGTTAGTGTAGTTGACAAGCCTGAGATGGTTGTACCTGATGCAGATATTCTTGTTACAGCAACACCCTCAAGAAAAGCACTCATTCCGGTCAGCGCAATCCACGAAGGTCTCCACATCAATGCGATTGGTGCGGATGGACCAGGAAAACAAGAGCTAGATCCTCTCATTATGACACGAGCTTCCAAGATTGTTGTTGATAGCTTGTCACAATGTATTCGTATTGGAGAGATTCAACACGCGATTAGTCAAGGATTGATTTGCAAAGAGGATGTTCATGCTGAGATTGGCGAGATTCTCAATAGTGATAAAGTCGGTAGAGAAAACGATTATGAAATTACAGTCTTTGATGCGACTGGAATTTCAGCTCAAGACATTGCAGCAGCGAAGATGGTTTATGATGAAGCCAGGAAGAGAGAGCTTGGAAAGATGATAAACTTACTACGATAGCTTTGAAAAAAAGAAACAAGAAGCCCTGAATCATCAATATTCAGGACTTCTATTCTTACAATTGAGATTCTGCTTATCTCACTTGAATGCAGCTCTTGTCGTTGGCATGAATAGGTAAATCACGATGATTATGCTAATGGCCAACGATATGATGTTGTTAATGGGATCCATGATTCCTCCCAAGATACCTAGGATATTGATAATCAGAGTCCATAGCCAGGCCCAGGACTTCGTGTTCCATAGACCATAGAATAGGATGAGTCCGATTATACCAATTATCACAAATATCAATGAGAAAATCGCGCCAAAAATGGCAAAGATGCCCAGTGGTAGCAAAGCAATCAGCACTATCAAACCTAACCCTAGGTATGCAAGTGCAGATAGAAGCTGCAAGACCGCCAAAATGACGATCCCCATTGGCTTACTTGACATGTGGTCTTTCCTCCAAACCACAACGGGCGTTGTGGAAGCTTATTTAATTCGCATCCCTCTAATAAGACTGATGGGTATATCATCCACGATTATTTCTAGACTAATATGAGATTATGAACAAAATCCAAATCCTATGGCCATTTGAAAATTCTTAGCAATCCCTCATCAATTGTAATGAAGGATCCTTGGTTGCCCAACCAGCATCCTGTATCTGCAACACATAGTTTCTCATTTATACCGCCCTGATGACCATGGCCATGTATTAGAAATTCATCTGGCTGGAGATTCACCGTGAGCATAGCAACAATTCGTCTTGCATGCAGTAGTAGCTGTTTGTGCTCTCTTGGCAAGGAGTCCCCCTTGTTTTGATTATGCGCCCATCTATGGATATCTCCCCACGCAATCAGGAATTGATTCACAAGTTCTTCAGGTGTACCTTCTGATTCCATGCTAGTCAAATCTTTGATACACTCGAGCTCAGGAGTCACAAGCATTGCCTTTTCGCAGAAGCGCTTAATTTCCAATCTAAAGTTCTTAAAAACCTCGTTACCTTCGCTCTCAAGGCAGAGTCTGTTAATCTCGATGAATTGACTAAGCAGATTCAACTCAATAATTGCAGACTCTTCTCTGCTCGTCATCTGCCCCTCTAGAGATCCAGCAAGCTTTTGTTCTATGTTATTGCGTGTGTCTTCTGATAATTGAGCAATCCGCGATGCCGCTATTGGTGATAGGTTCTTAGAGTAGCTTTGGATTAATTCCCAAAGATTGGATTGTGTTGAACTGCTTTCATGAACATGGCACATCGCTCTGCAGAACGTCTCATAAAATGGAAGGGTATACCAGTAATCCACTTGATGTCCATGAATGAAACGAAATCTCTTTCCTGCGTTCATGGTTCTCTGGCGTAAGCTGAATGTCAAATTGGTGATATCATTTCCCAGTGTCGAATGAATGTCGTTAATTCCTGCATCTCCATATATGTCTGTCATTACGAAATCATGATTTCCAACAATGTAGTACACTTGGAATCCTAAGGAGCAGATGCTTCTCAGTATCTCAAGATTATCGCGAATCACGCTAGAAGAGTCTCTCCTCCACAGATCAAGTATATCCCCTAGAAGGTAAATGTCAGAGATATCCCTGGCATTTGGTTTCAAGTATCGTTCAATGAAGTCCACAAAACCTGTTCTATTTGCTGCTCTATCACCAAGATGGATGTCTGAAACTGCAACAAGCATGGTTTAGTTATAGACAAACGATGTTAAGTCACTTTCAGTGCTTATGTGCGTGAATGACTTCTGAGTCGCCCGGGAGGGAGAATGCAAACAGCTTCACATACTCGATACCTGAAATTCCTGATATTTTATTTCCAAGTTCCGTTATTGAGTCCTTAGTACCTGTCAGAGTGATGACTTCCATGCAGTGTGATTGGGATACATGAACATGGGTAGTCGAAATCACATTCGCTTCAGAATGATGCTGCGCCTTAATCAACGATTCCATTAATCTTGGTCTATGTTTGTAGACAATGTTGAGACTTGCCATTATTGGTTGACTTCCTGTTTCCCATTGACACTGCGAGATGTATGCTCGCATAGCATCCCTGATGGCCTCTGATCTCCCTACATACTTCCTTTCCTCAACAAGACGGTCAAAATCCTCTAGGAGATCCTCTGGAATCGAAACGCCA
>JAEORN010000299.1 GCA_016840825.1 Candidatus Thorarchaeota archaeon
GATACTATATTCTTGGTTAACTCTGAGTAAAATGTTCTACAGACCTCCGACCCATAAACTACCAAATCTATGTCTGAGTCCTCCCTTTCAGTCCCCACAAGCTGAGATCCTGTAATGCCAAAGTCCGACCAGTCAATACCAGTCACTTCCACCAGTTTTTCAGATAGTTCCACAGACGCACGCCCCAGTTTGGTAGCTGTTTGATTCTGTGTTCGAAGGCTCGCTAGATGTTTCACCGGATCATATACTGATTTGATTTTATGTCTGGGAACTGATTGCATCATTCTACCATGAGTTTCACTGAACCAGAGATACGATGGATATTGATTCTGTAGAAAATACTCTCTCTCATCCAGCGCATAGATTTTCCTATAACCAATATTTGAGCCATGTTTTTCACTTTCATTTGGTACATATCGAAGGTAAGCAATCACCCGGTTTCTTGGATGAATTATACCCTTGACTTCAAAGATGAGCTCGTCTGTAGTAATAATGAAATAACCCTCTACAAGCTTCTTAGTCACCAAAATCACTGCACCTAGCGTATGACATGGTATTAAAGTCACTTATCTCATGAATACTAGCCATGCCCAATGAACTTGATATAAAACATGATTTTGGCGTCTATGACAGCATTCCTGACTTGGCATACTTCGACTCTGCAAGTACCACACTAGTCCCACGTTCAGCTGTAGATGCAACAACACACTTTCTCAACTCTGTTGTGGTTTCAACACGTCGTGGAGCCCATAGTCTTGCTGTGAAAGGGGGTATAATTGTTGAAAACACCAGAAAGTCTCTAGCCACATTTTTCCAAACTGAAAATTCTCAGATATCATTCCAAAAGTCGATTCCTACAGCTGTCGCATCTTTTGTGTATGGATTCGACTGGAAAGCCAATAAGAAAAGCAAGATTGTGATCGGTCAGGGAGAAGAGAATTCGATTCTCGTTTCGATACTCCGAGCGGCAAAGGTACTAGGATTAGATGTAGAAATTACTCCAATTGATAACAAAGGAAACCTGATAATTGACGAACTGGAAAAAAGGATAGACGGTGATACAGGCCTAGTAGCGGTCAGTCATATGTCACCAGGACTTGGAACACACAATCCCATACATACCATTTCTGAAATAGCGCATCAATATAATTCACTTCTTCTAACTGATGCAACCCGTTCAGCAGGACTTACTAGTGAATTATTGACATCACTTGGTTCTGATTTATTAATTCTGTCAGCCAACATAGGTCTGATGGGTCCCCCAGGATTAGCCATCCAATGGATTGACAAATCAATTGGTGAAACCCATAAACCTGGAATTCTAGGAGGGTCTTCAGTCACCAACATCGAGAATGATCAGTTCGAGGTTGCATTACAGCCGGATAAGTTTGAATCAGGTTACCTGAATATTCCAGCAATTGCTGGCCTAGATGCATCTCTTAAGTATCTAACAGAATTATATACTCAAGGACTTCTCAAACATATCAAAAGTCTCTCAAAATACTTTATCCAACGACTATCCGAGGTAGATAATATCTTACTCTATGGCGAACCGGATGAGAACAACACTATTTTCGGATTCAATCTCAATCCGGAAAAAGGAATCAACTGTCACGATGTATCTCTATTTCTCGACGAGTCAAATATAGCTGTTAGAAGTGGAGTTCTCTGCGCACATTCTCTTGTCCAATCATTATCAGACGATGGAATAATCCAAGCCTCGATTCACGCCTACAACACATTAGAAGACATAAATCGACTCGCAGACACACTTCAAGTCATAACGAAAGAATTTCTATAATGTGAATGAGGGAGGATAGAAGACAAAATACTGTATAATAATTGCCAGAAGAATCCCACTCAAAACCAACCCCTTCCCTCTCTTATCATTAACACCTGTAAACCACAAAATTGCTCCTACTAGTACAACTACGAATGCTGAAATATTGCCTATAAAAATCAGGAAATCCCAGATTTCCATAAAATACCCTGCTATCAGGTTTGCAAAATCA
>JAEORN010000041.1 GCA_016840825.1 Candidatus Thorarchaeota archaeon
ATGGAGAGGTAGCTACATACAACCCAGCACTAAATGCAGTGCTTAGCTGTATTACTACCTCTACGAATTCTTGAAGCATTGGGTATCTCTCATACTCCTAACCCATGAGTGTGGTCATTACTTCATACCACTCGACAAACCGCCAAGTGCCTTCATGAATCCATCTTAATGTACCAGTTTGATCAATCAACACCAAGGTGGGAATGTATCTGAGTTTGAAGAAATCATCAGTTGCTTCTCCAACCGCAGTTGCCCCTGTTGCATAGCCAATATCCCACAAGAGACCATGGTCATCAATATAATCACGAAGCATCTGATCAGTGTCTCCTTGAGCAGTGGTCAATTGAACATATTCAAGTTCATCTCGGGTGAAATTCTGATACATCTTCACATTGTCCATGTTTTGATATTCACATGCTGGACACCAAGTTGCCATGAAAATCATCACGACAAACTTTCCTCTTAGGCTATCCATGGTAACATTATCTGAGTCAACCATTTCAAACTCCCAATTAGGTATCGTCACATTGTAAGGCAGTAAATCCTGGTCTCTAAAGAACCAAGACGGTATGCCGTCATCGGGTTCTGTAGTCGTTGTAGTATCAGTTGTCGTCGTGGTTGTGTCTGTATTGGTATCTGCAGGAGGGTTCGATAATAGAACCGCACCCGTAATACCAACAACCACTACACTCATAACAAGAACGACGGCAAAAAGTTGCTTTGTCTCCACAATCAAGACCTTCCAGAATTGTTAGTTTCGAATTGGAACCTCATTAGCTGTTATAAGTCCAACTGTGAGCCTTTGCACAAAATAGGCAGTCGACGAGTTTACCCAAATAATTAGTAATTGGCTAAACAGAAGCATTTATCACTACACATTTTCGCATAGCACCAAATTCCGCTTGAGCATTGATTCAATGATAATCCAAGCCGCGAAGAGGTATAACAATGCCTAATCCGATGAATCCACTAATAGTTCAATCAGACAAATCAGTTCTCCTTGAAGTAGATAATCCAAGGTATGAAGAAGCACGAGACTCTCTTGCTCGTTTTGCAGAACTTGTAAAGAGTCCTGAGTATGTTCACACATATCGTGTATCTCCACTCAGCTTGTGGAACGCTGCTGCAGTAGGAATTTCCGCGCGCGAGGTAATTGATGCACTTGAGGAATTTGCAAAATATCCTATTCCTAGTAATGTATCACGAGAGATTGTTGAGTACATGGATCGATATGGGAGAATTACTCTTTTCTCTGAAGGAGAGGATATGCTGCTTCAGTTTGAAGAAGAGGATCTAGCTATCGAAGTTGCACAGAATAGCAAAGTACAGGAGTACATTGTTGAGCAAGTTGATGAGAGAACATTCCTTATTGATCCAATTCAAAGAGGATTCATCAAACATGCCTTATTAGAATTAGGTCATCCTGTCGAGGATCTTGCAGGTTATGTTGAAGGAGAGGCATTACCTTTTGAGATTAGAGGAACAACCCTTGAAGGAGTTCCATTTGACCTTAGAGAGTATCAGAAGGAAGCCGTAGCCACATTTTATGCAGGCGGTGGTGTGAGAGGAGGTTCAGGTGTTGTTGTACTACCGTGTGGTGCAGGAAAGACAATGGTTGGAATTGGTGCCATGCATAAACTACAGACTTCCACTATCATACTTTGTCCAAACGTTGTAGCGGTCCGTCAATGGATAGCGGAATTAATCGACAAAACAACTCTTACAGAAAACGAAGTGGGAGAGTATACTGGAGAATCAAAAGAGGTCAAACCAGTAACTGTTGCAACAGATCAGATTCTAACATGGCGAAGATCAAGAGAGGATGATTTCGAACACTTTGCAATATTTGATGCACGAAATTGGGGACTTATCATCTATGATGAGGTACATCTGCTACCAGCTCCTGTATTTAGAGTTACAGCAGCGATTCAGGCAACAAGACGATTAGGGTTAACAGCAACACTCGTTCGAGAAGACGAACGAGAAGAGGATGTATTCAGTCTCATTGGTCCTAAACGTTTCGATATGCCTTGGAAGCTTCTTGAAGACCAAGGGTGGATTGCTACTGCAATCTGCTACGAGATTCGGATCGAACTTCCAGATAAGCTCAAAAGAAAATATGCACTTGCGGAGGATAGAAAGAAGTACAGAATAGCAGCTGAGAACCCGATAAAGATTAACCTAATCAAAGAACTCATCGATTATCACAACGAGGATAATGTACTTGTTATCGGTATGTATCTGGACCAATTGAAAATCATAGCAGATACGATCAAAGCCCCACTCATAACCGGCAAAACAAGCAATGAGGACCGACAGACCCTCTATCAAGCCTTTCGTGAGGGTAAGGAGAAGATACTGGTTGTTTCGAAGGTAGCGAACTTCGCACTCGACCTTCCGGATGCAAATGTTGCAATTCAAGTATCAGGTACTTTTGGATCACGTCAAGAAGAAGCCCAGAGGCTTGGAAGGATTCTCAGACCGAAGACAGATGGCAGTTTTGCTAGATTTTATTCCATAATAACAAGGGATTCGCGAGATATGGACTTTGCTGCAAAAAGACAACTATTCTTGACTGAACAGGGGTATCAGTATGTTATTGCATCAGCAGATGAAGAGATCTGGAGGAGACCACCTGAGAGTTTCTTCTAGTCTTTCTCCTTTTTCGGGTCTCCAGCCTCATACATTGATATCTTTCTGGCGATATCCTTCATCTCATCAAGTGTGATTCTGTAGATACCAGATTGGTTCACATCAAAAGTTACCCACATCGGATTGTGACCTGCTCCTTTAACCTTGGTCACTCTAAATTGCTTAATCAGTACTCCTGCATTCCCGAATACTGGCTCATGTCTTGTATCAATGATGATATCACTACTATAGGTCATCATATCATCATATGCAGCGAACTGTTGAAGACCAGTGTGATAGGTTGCCCAACATGGGATGTACAAATCCTTGCAGAAAGTCGCTCTCCATGCTTTTATTGCATTCACTGCCTTGAAAGGATGGGACTGAAAGAAGAGTTCTGTAATGCTATCAATAAAAATACCAGCAACCTCTCGCTCTCCATTGTCAGCAATCAGCCCGTGTAATGCATCACTAATTTGATCAGGTTCTGTGGGGTCCTTCACTAGTGTGGTATGATCGTATTTCACAGTCTTTCTCAAAATTTGATTGGAAAAACAGTCGACCAAGTCAATCAGACCTTCTTTTAACATCTTAGTGTGATCCCAGCCAAGGTAATGCAAGTTTTGGAGAACAGAAACAGGAGTGTCTTCAAAACAGACATAGAGAACTCGTTTTCCTCTCTCCATTGCATGCCTAGCCATTTCGTTTAAGAGAACTGACTTTCCACCTCCACCAGGACCTCGAATCACTCCAAACGCGTTCTTTGGAAAACCATCAGGAACCTCAGCATCAAGAGGGGCAATTCCTGTAGTATACAGCTCTCGACCTTTTGCAAGTATGTCTTCTAGACTCACACGCTTAACCCACTCGTGCATGAGAATTACTGTCACAAGAATCTATTGTCTGATGCATCAGTATGTATTTCAGGATGGTTTTTATGCACCACCGTTTATTTTATATGATGTAGTATTTTGATATATTATGTAATAATAGTTATAGGAGCCAGAATATTGGTAGAATACGACAGCCGGGAGAAATTTGCCAATTCAAGTCCTATGTTACTTAAGATTCGTCAAGCTGCTTTGGATAAAGCATTTACAGAAGTCAGGAACAAACGATTCTATCTTGATGAGTCACGTAGTAAAGGTCGGATATCGGAGGAAGAATATCAGCAGAACCTACTCAAACTCATTCTAGAAGGGAATGAGATTAAAAATCAACAGAAAATCATCGAGGAGCAATTGAACATTTAGTAGAATTTGTAGAATCCTGAGGATAGGTACATATACTTCGCAAGGATTTTCTATCAGTATGCAGGGTAAGTACATCCTTCTAATGCTCGCACATCTATTTCGAAAATGTGGAGAACAGATTGAGTTAACTGAGTCAGTTTACCGTCTCGCTTTCGTCTGGCGTTATGGGTCTCCGACAAATATTAGAAGACTTCTCACACTAGCGCGGGAAAAACAGCTTATATCATATGAGGACGGAATAATCAAAGCTGAATTTGTATACACAGCCCAAATACTAGATCCAAATCAATCAGACATCATTAGCAACGAAATTATTTCGAATCAAAATATTGAACCACTCTACTAAGGTTCCTCACTGGGGAGATTTCCAATCGAAGCAAGTAATGCCATTAGATGAATGTGCGGATTTTTACCTTGTGTCATTCTGTAATCGATTTCAGACATCCTATCAAGAAGATGACGCAACTTTGCATCATCAAGTGGTCTTCTGATGACTTCCCTCTGAATTTGAACCATTACTTGTTGAGGAGAATATTGCTCAGATGTCAGAAGCTTCCGAAGAATGTCCCTAGCCTTCACATATTCATTAGAAAGTGCAAATGATATCATTTTTCTCACACCTGAGGATAATGGTGTTTCAGAGTATTTGTGTACAATATCCTCAGTCACTTTCTTCCCAGCTGCGGCGCTTATCTGAAACAAATCAATAGCCCTACGGGCATCGCCATTTGCAGATTTAACCAAGGCTGTCATTCCAAGAGTGTCAACATCTACACCTTCATGCTCTGCGATATTTGAGAGAATTGATTCAATGGACTCACCATCGATCGCCTTGAAATGGACTACAATACATCTAGATGCTATTGCAGGATTCCAACCTGCTAACGATGGTGTGATTAAAATAAATCGACAGGAACCAGAATATATCTCCATAGTTCTTCTCAATGCCTGAAGCATATTCGAATCAAGTGCATCTGACTCCTCAAGAACGAGAATTTTGATGAGCCCCTCGTAAACCGTTATTGTCGAAGCAAATAGCTTAATTGCCTGATGTAGTAGTTGTGACCTGTTCGGATCACCTGACTTGCCTTTTGATTTCAACTCCGCTTTGGCTTCTCGAAATACAACTGACATGTATTCATCAAGCTCTGTTCTTTGGTTACGATCTAGTTTTGCTAATGCTCCGATGTTTCGTTTAGCTTTAGAGATAGGATAGGAGCGAATATCCCTTACATTGAGGATTTTGAAGTTAGAATTATAGGCATCGCCAAGAACAGACCTAGCATAGATATTTGCAGCAACTGTTTTGCCTGAGCCTGTAGGTCCGTAGAAAATAAGATGAGGTATTGTTTTTGATTCCCCATATATCTTCAATTGAGAGATTGCCTGGTCTTGCCCATAGAATTCTTCCCAAGAGTTGGGCCGATATTTTATGCTCCAAAGAACAGGCTCCATTTTTCGCACCATGAATTTCTCAACTATGGTCAAAATAAGGTTGACTCTAGGAAGATTCATCACAAAAGTTGCATATTAAACCCGCAATCGTAAACGTCATATACAATCTGTAGATGGGCGCATGTTTACAAAAATCCAATTTAAGGAAAGATTGAACATGGCAAAAGAATCCCTTGAGAAAGAATTAGAGCACGTCTTCCGAGAGGACCTTGTTGTTGCCTGTCAATATTGGGATATTGATGTAAGTGGCTCTACATCAGGAACTCAATTGGTACAGCTTCTGGCAAATAAAATGAAAATAAAGGAAGAGCGAGATAGAATATTTGCCACATTTTCCGAAACAGAGGCAGACCTGTTAGGATTACTAAGTCTGAACGGCGGAGCAATGAGTTATGACCGCCTTAAACCGTTTAGAAAAATCTATAGCTATGGTCAGTTGAATCAGACAGAAAGGGATCTCAGGAAGAAAGGACTGATAATCCGCAGGATGATGTCACGACTTACGGAGTTCGGTAGAGAAGTAGCAGAGTTCAAAATCCTTGACTTCTTTATGCCTCACTTAAAGACATACTTCTCCCAAAAACCTGAACCAACACTTGAGAAACCTAAAAGAACCAAGAGCATTGTTAATGAAAGGGATTCCCTTCTTGTTGATACCTTGTTGCTTACATCATATATTGCAAAACATGAAGTGAAAATGACAAGCTCTTGGGAGTTTCCGAAAAGAGAGTCTGATAGTATTAAAGACGCAATGTCAAAATCAACAGATGATAGATTTGAACTTGTACAGAGAATTGCTCGAAAGGCAGCTGCTTATGAAATCGTAGATAAGGATAGGGTGATTCCTGGCAGAGTAAATAATCTCTTCGCAGGAAAGCAGGATGCTGTTTCGAGGAGAATTCTTCTTTCTGCAGTGGGACGCACAAGGGCGATTTGGGCTACTCCCGACCAGCCTACAGAATATACACTAAATTTGGTGATTTGTAGGTTACGCGAAAGCAGTTCCGAGGAATGGATAAGCGTCACTGAGATGCGAGAATGGATACGAAGTGAACTTTTCATCGATGGACAACCTTTGAAATGGATCCAAATAACTGAGGAGAGAGTGAGTATGGCTTTAGAAACTCCTCTCCTGTTAGGATTGATTGAAGGAGCATATCGAGGGAAGAGTCTGCTTGCAGTTAGATTGACTGATGTTGGTGAGGGTGTCATTGTAGGAAAAGAACGAGATAAGGTCGAAGGACAGGAGTCGTTCATCGTATTACCTAATTTTGAGGTAACTGTTTTCACTGCTGAAATGGATTACTTCAAACTGTATCAATTGATGCTGATTTCAGAACCAGTAAAAACCGATGTGGTCAGTACCTTCAGGATTACTGAAGCATCAGTCTTCCATGCTGTCGAGTTGGGATTCAGGGAGAATGATATAATCGATTTCTTAGAATCCGAAAGTTCGAAACCAATACCTGCCAATGTAAAACGTTCAATCAAAGATTGGACTTCTCAGACAACTTTTGCTACCGTTACGGATGTCACATTATTTGAAGTCGACAAAGAACAGGAATTAGAGGATATGCTTCTAATTCCGGATTTCAACAAATATGTCGTTAGAAGAGTTGGACCATCTGCAGTTATTATCAAAGGAGATATTGAAGAATTCATAGATGACATGCAGCGACACAAATGTCATTGCACAAGAGCAGGAGTCGAATCAGGTCTTCCTGAAACTACATCAGGAGCATCAATTGCGGAACAGGTGCTAATGTATGAAACAGAATCAGAGGTCCCAGATGATTGCCTGGGATGCCCTGCGATTATGTCCTGTAATCGTGTCATAAAAAGAAAGACCGATA
>JAEORN010000300.1 GCA_016840825.1 Candidatus Thorarchaeota archaeon
AGAGCACGCCACTTATCCAAGCAGTGGCAACAAATGACCGTACTCAAGATTCTCAAAAAAGCTATTGATGCCGCAAAATCATGCATACTTGACAACCTCGATCAGGCCACTGCAGTTACAGGAGAAGTAAATCCATACGGTGACAAGACACTGCTACTTGATAAAAAAGCAGAGGATGCGATAATTGAGGCACTCCTGGGTTCTGATATTTCCTTTGATATTCTATCAGAAGAAAAGGGACTACTCAAGACATCTGGGAAGCCTGAATATCTTGCACTTGTCGACCCAATTGATGGATCAGCTAATCTGAAGAGAGGAATTCCACTTGTATCGCTTGGAATTGCAATAGTCCCTTACAACACCAAAATGACCTCGGATGACGTTGAAATCAGTGTCATTGATTCAATGTTCAGTGATGAAAGATACGTTGCAATCAAGGGGAAAGGAGTTACAAGAAATGGGAAAAGGGTTCAAGTGGCAAAACCAATCGAGTTAGAGAATGCAATCATATCGTACGACATCAAGAAAACATTCGATTCTGCTTTTCTCATGAGGTCGATGAGGACAATCAAAGCAGTATATGATATACGCAGAACAGCAAGCAATCTTCTAGATCTTTGTTGGACTGCAGCAGGTTTCTTAGATGGTATGGTTGACCTGAGAAATCTCTTTCCCATCATTCATCTTTGCGGCACACATATGGTATTCGAAGCTGGCGGTTATGTCATTGGTCTTGACGGGAAGCGGTTTGTTAGTTCTCTTGAACCGAATGCAATGATGAATTTCGTTGCAGCATCGAATGAAGAGCTAGCAAGACAAATTCTCAACAAATATCAACAAAAAGTATTATGAATCATGGTTCATATCTCATGCTTTATTAGAAATTATCAGGCGTTTTTTACTCGATTGAAATGACTAAGTCAATGATACCTCCTGATGTTGCAGAAAACATGAAGGGAATCAAACACAAGATCGTTGTCCTCTCTGGAAAAGGAGGAGTCGGAAAGACAACTGTTGCGACTAACCTTGCTGTTTCGTTTGCCGGGAGAGGAAAGAAATCAGGAATACTCGATGTTGATATTTATGGACCCAATGTTCCGAAGCTACTAGGATTGGAAGGGCAGCATCCAGTTGCGGAGGGGGAATTCATCAATCCGATTCTTGGTCCGCTTGATGTAAAAGTAATGAGTATGGCGTTTCTTCTTAGGAAGGAGGATGATGCTATTGCATGGAGAGGGCCTCTTGTAGCTAAGGCCATTAGTCAATTTCTATCAAATGTGAAGTGGGGAAATCTAGATATCTTGATTGTGGACCTTCCGCCTGGAACGGGAGATGAGATTCTGAGTATTCTACAAACCATTCCGGATCTAGATGGCGTCGTAATTGTATCAACACCACAGGAGGTAGCAGTTCTTGATGCTAGAAGAGCAATACAATTAGTTGAAAAGATGGGTGTGCCTATTCTTGGAATTGTTGAGAACATGGCTGAGTTCATCTGTCCCAAATGTGGTGAGTCATACAAAATCTTTGGAGAAGGAGCTGCAAGGTCTGCTGCAGATGAATATGGAGTTGAGCATCTGGGTACGCTTCCTCTAGATCCAAGAGTAATAGTCCTTAGTGACAAAGGTACTCCATTTGTAATAGAAGATCCCGATTCGGAAGCCTCCAAGTCCTTCAGAATGCTTGTTGATCGTCTTGCTCAAAAAGTGCAACTAAGTTAGTCAGATAAGGAATAGATAGAAGGATTTAATCGTCCTCTACATTCTCTTCCTGATCTTCATCCATATCTTCAAGGCTGATTTCAATCTCATCTAAATCGATCTGCTCTTCATCTTCTTCCTCTTGATCCTCAGCAGCTATCTCTTCTTCCTCTTGATCCTCTGTTGCTATCTCTTCCTCCTCGATGTCTTCATCTATTGAAGGCACATCTTCTTCGACAGAGTAATCAACTTCTTCGACCTCTTCTCTTTTATCCGTTGCCGAGGTGATTCCTGGTTTCATTTTGAGTATGTAGATGTAGCTCAGAGAGAAACTGACCAGACCGAGTAAGAGTGTTATCCACAAAGCACCATCAGAGCCAAACAAACCAACAAGATTGATTGTCAATTCAGTTCTTGGAGTACCTAATAGAACATGCTGAAACCACATAGGAATAGTGATTACCAGAGGTATGCAAACTATCACTAGCAAAATGATAGACATAATAATTTCAGCTGTGTAGCTCAATAAACGTCGAAAGGTGCTGTCAATTGTACTTCTTGCTGTAGACACAGTTGCTCGCCTTAGCTTGGCACCTGAGACTACTCCTTTAAAACTTGCTGGCTAAGAAACAAATGTACCAGAGAAACTTCGAATCCTGTTAACGATGAACATGAATATCCTCTATGTTCAATCAGTCATCGTACAGGTGTTACTCTAGATCAGCAGAATAATGAGAGAAGGGAGGGGGGTCCTTGAACAGACGAAGTTCGTCGCTCGGGTCGGACATTTGGGAGGGAGAGAGAGAGGAGAGGAGATTGAACAGATTCATGAAGGTCGCGACGGACCCCCTATCCAAGATATAATAATACATAATATAATATAAGTATACCTATAATATAGTATTCTTCCTGAACCTGACATAAATTTCAATCCAGTAAATACATCGTTCATCACATCTTGTTTTAGACAAATCACCAGCACCGCATGGAGTGAAAAGATCTAACAGCAAAGGGATACCAACCCCGACTTGAGTTGTGAAACATGCAGCGCAAAATAGAGAGAGAGGGGGCCGTAGAGAACATGGAAGGAGGAGAGAAACTGCTTCTGAGAGAGAAAGGCCCCCTGGCCCTTGTGGTACAATAGTCTAGAATATATTTAAGCAAATGTCTGATAGCGGATACCTTTACTAGCTTTCTGGACAATTATCTGCCATTTCAAGAGAAAAGCACAACCATCATGACGATTTTTTTATTAATTTAAAATTTTTCGTAATATTTTGGGATGGATTTTGCGATATTCGGTAAAATTCTCTTTGTGGGTTGCGATTATTCCACAATTCTTATATATATTATTAGATTAAAAAATGAATGATGGGTGTTGAGGAACGCAAACCCTCCTGAAATCATACACACATCCTCTCCTCTCAAGCAAACAACCATGCAAACCTATTTCTCAAGCGCTCCTCACACCTTCAAAATCATTACTCTTGTTGCATTAGTAAAATTCGTCGATTAGAAACTAAATTGTTGGAATCATATTCATTATTATTGGAGCATATCCATGAGAGAAGACTTCAACAACGAATGGATCATTCGCTTCAGCAACTTTAGTCCATGTTTCATTGTCGCGTCTATAGTAGGCATAGTGGGCATTATTATGACGTATCTCGATGATCGATTTTGTTGGAAGTGTGTTAAGATCAGCCGTTTCCAATTTTTGAGGAAACTCTGTACCTTTCTCTTCAGGCTTAGAAAGGAAAACTGAGAAGATTCCCTTCGCATCAGGCAGAAGAAGAGCAACATGAGGTCTGTCCAATGAATTCCAATTTCGTGGAACAGGAGGATATCTGCAAGTGAATGCACCCGAAGCTGAACGTAGAACAAGATATGTCCCTTCATCTATTGTCATCTGGTCTTTGACCTCAAGCGTGCTATTTACTTCTTCAAGGATAGGAATACTGCCTGTCACAGCATACGTATTCCCGAATGCGTATATAACCTTCAGTTTGACATAAGACAAAAAACAGACCTTCTATAGATGTGTTCTAGTTGAACTAGAAGCCAAATCTGTACTGGGAGAATGACAATTTAGTGTTGTCCAAGGAATGCGAATATTCTTACTAGAAGCCAAAATACCAATGCGTCAGTTAGAGAATTCATGACTTAACAAATGGCCATAATGAAATTACTGCTTCATGCGTCTATTTCGAACTTCATGTAGAACACCATCAAGAGAGTGGAATACAATAGACGCGCCTGCATTACGAAGGACATGAGCTGGAGTTTCACCTGTTGCAACACCCCAAAATTCGATTCCTGCACGTTTTGCTGCAGTCACATCAATCAAAGCATCACCGACGTATACCATTTCAGTAGGAGTAATGCCTAATTGCATTGCCAACTTCAGAAGACCATCCGGGTAGGGTTTTGGTTGTGGAGATTCATGCCTGGTTTGGATGATATCGAAGTATTCAACAAGGGGTAGTTGTTGCATGATTTTGTCCACAGCAAACCTGCCGTTATTTGTTAGAATCGCAGTGAATATTCCTGAGCGCCTTATTTGATCAACAATGTCTAGAGTTCCCTCAATGAGAACTGCGTTCGCGGCCGCAAATCCTTCATGTTGACTCAAGATTCTATCAACTTCACCTTCCATCTGTTCCCATTCAGACAATTGCATCCCATTAGAAAGGAAATACTCCTTTGCTTTTGCAGTTGAGCTGGATATTCCATCCGCATCTTCAAGCAGTTCTGCGGGAAATCCATGTTCAATATAGAAATTCTTGGTGTCCTGCCTCATTGCCTCCAAAGGCAATGTCAGCTTTGTTATAGTGCCATCCATGTCAAAAACCAAAGCTTTGAGCAATATAGACCACCGTTTTGATTTTCAGGGAAAAAAACGCTACTTAAGGATAGCTTTGAAGAGCTCTCAGCTAAATATGGCAGATATGAATGCATGAATCTCATTCAAGACTTCTGGAAGCATATATTGATAGAAATGATTTTCGTTCTCAAGTGATATCATCTTCACCTCAGAAATTATGGATGAGAATGTCTTCAGATCTGCATAGGGGACCATATTATCGGACATGCCATGAAACATAAGAATAGGACATCGAATTCTTTTCAAGTGTGATTGTTCATAAGTTCCTTCTAGAAATAGTTGGAATGATGCGCTCAATGTTACTAGGAATTTTAGAGGTCGGGTTGTCGCAACCCGTAAAGCAGTAGAACCACCAAAAGAATAGCCAACAAGACCTATTGAATTAAGTCCATATCCTTCAATGAATTCAATTGCTTTATTGGTGTCCTCTACTGCACCAGACAGCCCTTCGTATTTTAGGTAAGCATTAGAAACTCCTCGAAAATCGAATCGCATCGTGATGAATCCCATTCCAAGGAATAATTGTTCAAGCTCTTTCACAACAAGATTGTCTTTGTCCCCACCATAGAGTGGATGTGGATGCAAAAGTAGAACAGCATTGTTCGATTTTGTAGATGGTCTTGTTAAAACGCCATTGAGTGAGAAGCCATCAACAGAGAAATGGATCATTTCCTGCTTCAACTTATTCAGATTCCTTTGAAGGGACATAAAGTGCTTTGATACAAGTTGATTTCTCATCTGCAGCTCTTACTACATCCATTTTCACGCCATCGCCGATATTCTCAGCAATTGCCCCGACATATGGTAAGCAAGCGTTGGGACAAAAGAGAGTTCCGTGTTTCAGAAACTCTTCATGCTGTGGACAATAGCTATGATTAACTTCTACCCGGTTTTCTGAAACCCAGTTTGGCTCCATTTTTGAACCCATAATATGACCGATGACAAGCCATGCATCAAGAGCATCTTTTAGTGTATCCCCAAATCCCAGACGTTCTTTCATTCTTTTTGCGTCTTCTTCACCGAGTCTGTGAAAAATCTCTGACACAGCATCGAGACCTGCGGCTCCAAACCGTTCTTTGAGAATGATTGATGTTTCAGTAATCAAACGGAAAAGATTGGTTCTTAGTTCCCTTACCTTGTTTCCCGCAGGAATAATTCCTTTCACAGCTGCTGTTTTCATCACACCCAAGCAAAGACCTCCAGATTCCGAGGAACTGCATGGAACTTGTTCCCTTACTTTAGTCTTACTCTTTTGAAGAAGGATGATACAACTGATACGAGTATCTTTAAACAAAGACAATCAGTTATTTGAACCATGAGAAAGCTTCCTGAAACGATGCAACTTGATAACATGAGAAGCATGGTCTTGCATTTTCCGCAGATGTTACAAGATTCCAGTCTCGATCAAGAATTAATTCAAATGTGCAGAAACTACCACAAGGAGAGAATCAAAGGGATTTGTTTCTTGGGCATGGGAGGCAGTTCAATAGTTGGATCCTATGTAAGAGAAATTCTGAAGCAGAAATCACCTTTACCCTTAGACATCGTACGCAATTACTTTCTTCCGGAATGGATATCAAAAGACTGGGTTGTTGTGGCAGTTAGCTATTCTGGAAATACAGAAGAAACACTTGCATCTCTGGCGCAGGCGGAAGAGAGAGGATCTAAGATTCTGATTATTACTTCAGGTGGGAAGATGGCGAAGGATTTCAGTCATTATCCTCAAGTTCTTGTTCAGGATGGAATTCAACCAAGGGCCGCGTTACCTCTAATGCTCTCTAAGGCTTTGCCAATTTCAGAAGCACTCATCGGAGTTCCTACTACCGATTTGAACAGCATTAGTGAGAATCTTACCTCCGCATCAAAGAATTGGGGAAAGTCAATCCCCGCGCCTTCTGTTATAGCTGAGAGACTCCATAATCGAATTCCACTTTTCATAGGGGCTCAGCATCTTAGCCCAGTTGCATACCGAGCCAAGTGCCAAATCAATGAGAACTCGAAAGCAGAAGCTTTCAACTCAGAGATACCAGAGGCAAACCATAACGAAATTGAGGGATTTCCAAATAGCAAAAAAACTCCTGTAACTCCGGTCTTTTTGAGGAGTAAGGATGAGGATATTCGAATACGCCAAAGAATGGACATAGCTATGAATCTCTATAGTGAAATAGGTCTAAATCCTATTAATTTAAACTCCATTGGCAGGTCAAAGACAGAAAGTATGCTCACACTTACACATTATCTTGACATGGTATCTGTAGAGCTTGCTGAAAAAAGGGGCATTGATGCAGTCGATGTGAAAAGAATAAGGGAGTTGAAAACAAGACTAGCCTCGAAGGGCTAGTCATCAAGTCAAAGTAAAATCAGTTGTATAGTAGTCAAGATATGTAAACATGACAGTATCTGGCTCATCAAACACTATGATAGAATATCGAAGAGTAATGTTCCAAGCCCATGTGGAAGCAAGATAGGCATCGATGATTGTTTGGCGATCTGAGATCGAATCGAT
>JAEORN010000042.1 GCA_016840825.1 Candidatus Thorarchaeota archaeon
CACGTATCTCCTCAGGTCGTAGGGAAGCATTCTCCTTCAGTGATACTATTGCTTTTCCAACTTCACCCCATTTCTCATCGGGAACACCTATCACTGCAGCTTCAAGTATTGCAGGATGTTTGTAAAGGATCTCTTCAATTTCTGTCGGAAAGACATTCTCACCCCCGCTGATATACATGTCCTTCTTTCTTCCTACAATAAAGTAGAAACCCTCATCATCCACAAGAACCAAATCCCCAGTATGCACCCAACCATCAGGTTCAATGGTTTTGGCAGTTTCCTCTGGCTCGTCCCAGTAACCACTGAAAATGTGCGGACCACGAAGAAGCAGTTCACCGGCTTTTCCAATAGGAACTGAATTGTTATTGTCATCTACTACTCGTGTATCACAATGGAATACAGGAAAACCTACAGAGCTTGGTTTTCGTTTTATGTCAGATTCTGGTAAGTAGAAATTATTGGGGCCAACCTCAGTTAGACCATAACCCATCTTGAAGTCTTTTCCCTTTTCCCAGTAGTTCTCCATAATGGCTACTGGACACGGTGCCCCTCCGCTAATGAAAATGCGAACATGCTCAAATGAAGAGGTGGTAAATTCTTTTGTTTGAGCCATCATCTGAAACATTGTAGGCACACCAATTACGATACTACACTTTTCGTCTTCAATCACTTTGATGGTTTCAGAAGCATTGAAGTCACCCATCAATATAGAGCGTGCACCGATATGGTAGAATGGTACTAGAAGGACATTCCAACCACCCGTATGAAAGAGTGGAAATAACAAAGGTTGAGTGTCATCAGGTCGTAGACCCCAAGATGTTATGGTATTAATAGAATTCCAAAAGACTAGTTTGTGTGAGAGCACTGCACCTTTTGGTAGTCCTGTGGTTCCACCCGTGAAGACGATGAGATGTGGATCATCGAATTCAAGTCTTGGGCGATCAATCCCTGTAGATGCTGCGCTGTTCATCAATTGATGAAGGTCACTTTGCATATTTAGAATGGTGCAATCAGGGAGCGTATCCATTGATGGATCGAAGGATTTCGATACCTCGGAATCTAATAGCAGCAGATTAGGTGAAGTCTTCCTTAGAAGGTAGTCTGTTTCTGGAGTTGCTAGCCGTATATTGAATGGCACCATTATTGCACCAAGCTTTGCAGTAGCAAGAAAGAGGTCCACCATCTCCAAGCGATTCTTAGAATATGCTGCAACTCGATCCCCTTTCTTGATCTCATAGCTTTGAAGAATATTAGCAAGTTTATTCGCTCTTATCTCCATATCTCCGAATGAGTATCTTTCGCCATTAATATGGTCAAAAATCGCTTCTCTTTGAGGAGTTAGCTGTGCTCTTTTAGTTGACCAATCACCGATCCATGTCCAATCCTCATCGAATTGAGTCATTAGAAGCACCTTCTGAGAACATCCATCATATATCTGCAAAGCAATTGAAAATCTTGTGGTTCATCAAAGATATAGCCATATGTGATTCATACATCTTGAAACATCCAGTTAACAGATATAGTTCCGATTTACTTAAGACATGGAAATTGGAAGAGTATTACAATGACCCCCGAATCCAATAGAACCGATGCAGATGATTTACTGAGATACTATGCTCTCGTAGATTCGATGAATGATGCTTTCGGAGTTATAGATGGTAATAGTATCTTCATCTATGTTAACAAAAGATTTGGGGAACTATTGGAATATCCTCCAACTGAGATTGTTGGCAAGCACATAACAAATTTCCTTGATGAAAGGAATCAAGATATTCTAAGGAATAATATAAGAAAGAGAGAACAAGGCCTTGTTTCACAATATGAGATAGAATGGACTACAAGTCATGGTAAACAGATACCAACAATAGTTTCTGGTGCACCTCTTATAGATGAAGAGGGAGTACATCGAGGATCCTATGCAGTTGTAACTGATATCTCCGCAATAAAAGAGGCAACAGAAGCTCTCGAAAAAAGTGAAGGGTTGTATAGGTCAGTTATTGAAACCATGAATGAAGCGTTGCTTATTGTGAATCCAGATTATTTCATCAAATACGCCAATCCAAGTTTCTATAGAATAATGGGATATGCTAAGGAAGAAGTGATAGGTAAATCGATTGTGGAGTTCATTCATAATGATTTGAAAGAAGAAGTCGAATCATGGGTAAAGCAAAGAAAGACAGAGTTTTCACAAAATTATGAGATCATGTGGCAATCAAAAGATGGCAAAGTCGTGCATTCCTATACAACTCCTCGCGGCATCTTCGATGTCGATGGCCAGTTGACAGGTATCCTTGGCGTTATTGTGAATATAACAGCAAGAAAAGATGCGGAAGAGGCCCTCAAAGAGTCTGAAAGAAGATATAGAATGTTGTTTCAAGAAACACCGGTAGGCATCGTCACTACCAATACCAAGGGCGATATCACAGGCATTAACCGAACAGCCTTAGACATCATAGGGTCGGAATCAGAGGAAATGAGTAGCAGTATCAATGTATTCTCTTTTCAGCGTCTCATAGATGTGGGGATTCCAGGTGCATTCAAAAGGGTGATTGAGAGAAAAGAGGTTGTTGAAGGAGAACTTAGTTATAGCTCAAGTTGGGGGAAGAATGTTTCCCTGAGATATAAGATAGCACCTTTGGTTTCCGATGATGGAGCAGTAGATAGTATCCTTGTAGTATTTGACGATATTACTGAGGTAAAGAAATCAGAAGAGGCTAGAAAGCAATCTGAAGAGAATTACAGGACTTTAGCTGAAAAATCATTGCAGGGACTATCTGTTATTCAGAATGATAAGTATGCGTATGTGAATCCTGCTTTCGCCCAGATAGTGGGATACACTCCAGGTGAAATTCTTGCGATGGAGTCAGAGGAGGCATGGACTACTCTAATCTATCCAGATGATAGGGCATATCTTTTGGAACTCGCAGAGAAAAGAAGTTCAGGATTAGAAACTCCAAACCCATACGAATACAGACTTGTAAGAAGAGATGGAACAGTAAGATGGGTTGAGGCCTTTGCCAATATTATCACATTTGGTGGAGAAAGAGCGACACAGATTCATGTTATTGATATCACAGATAGAAAAGTAGCAGAAATGAAACTAAAGGCATCACAAGATATGCTTCAGCTAGTTATGAATAATATCCCATTGTTCATTTTCTGGAAGGATACTTCATGCATATATCTCGGATGCAATGATAACTTCGCTAAAGTAGCTGGTGTCGGCACACCAGAGAATATCGTTGGAAAGACCGATTTTGATCTGGCATGGAGAAGAGAGGAAGCAGAGAGATTTCGAGAGAGTGACAGAGAAGTAATTCAAACAGGAAATCCCGTTTATGATGTCATTGAGCAACAGCTTAGAGCTGATGGCAACGATGCATGGACAAAAACAACGAAAGTCCCACTTGTAGATGATGAAGGCAATGTAATCGGAGTACTTGGTACACAAGAGGATGTGACCGAGAAGCTGGAAGCAGAAGAAGTGATTCGAAAGTCAGAAGCTAAATATAGAACCCTCGCTGAGCAAAGCATCCAAGGACTCACAGTAGTAACTGAGGATGGCTTTGCCTATGTGAATCAGGCATTTGCCAATATGGTAGGGAGAACAGTCAAATCACTTCTTGAGCTCGTGGGAGAAGAAATCTGGGATGTAATGCATCCTGAAGATCGTCCAGCTTTAAGAGATAGAATAGAAGCCGGAAGAGATAGGAAACCTGTTCCTCCACGTCACGAGTATCGTGTCCTAAGACCTGATGGAACAATAAGATGGTTAGAAGCGTATGCACGGACAATCGACTATCAGGGTAATCCTGCGATTCAGACAGTTTGGGTAGATATAACAGACCGAAGGAAAGCTGAGAAGGAAGTTAGAACTGAGAAAGATAGGGCGAAATTATACCTCGATCTTATGGGACATGATATCAGACAACAACTACAAGTGATCATGAATAGTGCGACTCTTCTTAGAACTGCGACAGAAACCGATGTAAGAAACTCGTTCTTTGGAATAATAGAGGAAGCTGTTCAAAGATGTTCGAGACTGATTGAAGAGGTCAGAGCAACGGAATTCCTCATGTCTTTACCAATGGCAAAGAAGTCTCTTCTTGTTGCTATCCAGGGATGCATTCAAGCTCTTGCTCCGTATTCAGCATATACGCAATTCCACCTAGATGCTCATGTAAGTGAGGCTGAAATACTAGCAGATGACTTCCTAGAGTTATTACTGACGAATATTCTCATGAATGCAATTGAACATAATCCAAAGGATGAGAAGAATGTCTGGATTGAAATCACTGAAGATGACAATAGTTTCTTCGTGTCTATAGCAGATGATGGGCCTGGAATAGGTGAAAAACGAAAGATGGAGCTATTTGACATGTCAAGACGCTTTGGAGGAGTAGGACTTCACCAATCAAATCAGATCATCGAAAAGTATGGTGGTAGCATCTTAGTCTTAGATCGTATTGAAGGAAGCTCGAATAAAGGTGCAAAATTCCAGATTTGTTTTCCCAAGAGCAAAAACAGCAATGCCTAGCTCATTGTAATGACCTTGATATCATCATCTGATTTCGCACCAATTCCTATCTCGACAGCATGTTTGATTTGTGGAAGCTCCCATACATCCATATCAAGACGATTCTTAGCACCATATCTTTGTAGCATCTTTACTCCTTCAACATCGATTGCTACCATATCACCACTAGCAAGTACCACCTCAGTACATTCAACTTGACCAGCCATGGGACCACCTGTAACAAAGCATTCACGAGCGTCCATTACAATCAATGATGGTGAGAAGTAGGATGCGAGGTCTACAACCTTTTGCTCAAGCTTTCGCGAATGCATCCTAATTCGATCGGACTTCTTTAGCCAGCCAACAAAGATCTTCATTGCACCTGTGAACCGAGCAAGACGATGGGTCTTCAAGCAAGGAGCAACAATCAAAGTGCCGGGATTAACAATAGGACCACCAAGAGAGCCAGCCTTCATATACCGTCCTTTCGGAAACTTCACTTTGACCCAATCATGCTCCTCTAGAAAGATGAGTTCCGCATCAAGAGAGTCACAGACCTCAAAGAGACCTATCGTGCTGGCAGTATCTCTTGCAGATATACGTAAGGTTGAACTATCAACGACTCTCAGTTTGCTAGCACCATTATCCAATAGGAGTTCTCCCAAGGCCTTAAGGAAATCAGGCGCAGTTGATGCGGGATAGGGATCAGCAGTATTCAGATTTGGTTTGATCGTTACTACATCACCATCTGTAATTGCTTTGCCAAAGCCACCAATCAAACTCACTGCTTGTTTGATTGATTCTTTCAAATTTCCCGAAACCGTGACCTTCCCAACTAAAGACTTCCCATTCTCAGAATAGACATTCTCCGGCATCGCTATCAGCAAGACGAATGAAATCATGCCAAAAAAGGTTTCTAAAAAAGAAAGCAAGGGAGGAATTTACCTCCCTCAGGAATTACTTTTTCTTCTTGGCCTTTGATTTTGTTCCCGATACTGCCGCCGATGCTGATCTTCTATTCATCAAAACCTTTCCGATGATGAAAAGACCAATCATAGTTCCGGCACCAATAAAGAATCCGTAGGAGGTCATAAATGAAGAGAGTGTATCAACTATTGCATCGAGTCCTTGAGGATTCGCGACCTCAAATTCTAAATCCAAGGTTGCCTCATTTCCAGCATTATCAATTGCCATGAAAGTTAGTGTATGGTCTCCATTCTCATACTCGAGAGTGTTCCAATCTATACTAGCGCTTGCTGTAATTGTTGAAACCAACGTGCCATCAACCAAGAATTCAATCGAGCTTATTCCACTCCCAGCATCGATTGCTGAGATTGAGAATTGGACAGTACCCCTAACAACCTCCGATGCAGGACCAAGCACTCCTAGAATTGGAGCTACGGAATCACCAACGGTAAAGCTTAGCGGACTAGCTTCACTACCCAAGGATTCAGAGTATTCGAAAGGTGTGGTATCATATGCGACGATATAGTACTCGTACAGTACACCGTAATCTAAGTCAGTCCAAAAGCGATACAAAGATCCGCCAAGAGACTGCATAGATTCTTGATAGAAACCATCGCCATCAATTCTGAAGTAGATGGTTACATTGGTGATACCACTCGCATCATACACTCCAACATAGATATTGGTAGTCTGATCATACGACGGTGCTGAGGGATTTAGAATCACACCAGAGATGATAGGTGATGCCACATCATTCTGAACGACAACAATTGCAGTTTCACTGGCGAAGTTGCCGTTATGGTCATATGAAACTGTGGTGACATTATGGGTTTCATTTGTCAGTATCCAAGTGTTCAGTGTGAATTGATATGGACTAGTATAGTCTTGACTAATGGCAATACTATCAACCTGCAACTCAACGAAATCAACGCCTCCTCCTTCATCACTGGAAGATACATTAAGGGATAAAATACGTGATACTGTTGCCCCATTGTTTATTCCAGTCATCTCAATAGATGGTGCAATGTCATCACCAATCCTAAACGAATAATTAAGGCCACCATTATTGTAGAGTAAAGTTCTGTTAGCATAGTCAGTAACTATGATGTAATACTCAACTGTTGTGTTCCATGGTAGGAGTGGTATTATCATCTCATAGTAAGAAACCATGTCAACCGGAATTTGATGAATCCAGCCAGAACCTGAATTATAGGAGAATTCAACATCTCTTACTCCAGCTCTATTATCAGTTGCATCAATCTCAATTGATGTCGGTGAATAATAGACGGAATTAATTGGAGCTAGACTCACTGTTGGATCCACAGCATCTGTTATAGTGACATCATCAAAAAGAATCGAACTTCTACCTGAAACATCAGCATATACATACAACCAGAGTTGGTCCACATTCCAAGTATTCGCTCCGAATGCAGATTCAAGATCCTGAGTTAGATTTCGTGCAGTATGAATCCATATCGATGTTGTATTTAGTTCAGGCAGCATATAATACACATGCAATGAGTCATTCAACACTGAAGAATGCGTATCAAATGCTAGATAGTATCTAACATAATACGAACCTTCCAATCTCAACTCAAGGTAGGAATATCCAGAACTGGTCGATGTGAAATCATCTATTCTCCACCAGAAGTCAATAAAGCTGCTTGAATCAAGTTGGGTGTATATATCTCGATATAGTGCGCCGCTGGTTCCGGAAGTAACTGTGATATTCGCGGCTCTATTCCCACTCCGTGAGTCCATTGTATGATTATAGTATGAGTCAGATCCTTGTCTATACCATCCAGGTATTGGATTTCCAGAGATTCTTCCGTCTGTTTCGCTCTCAAAACCAGCAAACCCTGTTGGATAGCAGAGAACTCTGAATGCATCGACTAGAAGTGTAGTTACTGCGCCCGCCAAACCCCTACTTTCAACCACTAGTCCTACATTTGTTACTCCAATGTCATAAAAACCAAGATCCATCGCAAGATCGTAAATGTCGAGATGGAAATGATTCCATACATCACGAGAGCCAAATCCAGGGCCTTCGATATAATAGTAGGAGTATCCTGAGGCAGTGTAGTTTGCAGACAAGCTCCAGTTCATGTTATTTCCAAGAAAGATTTGGACATTGGACCAATATGTGTCATTGTCAAATACGACGTTTAGATATGCATATTGCGAATCCCCATAGAGTGTATCACTATAACACCAATCAAAATCCAATAGCAGAATATCAGGGGCATGGGGAAGGATTCCATACGGATACCCCAGATATTGCCAGATATTAGTTGTGCATTGAGAGTTATCTATTAGATTTGCAGTTGTAAGATTGAGAGCTTTATCCCCATTTGTTGCTTCCTCAGTAAGAGTGACGTATGAATCCTCATTTTGCACATAATTGTCCCAATATACGCCATTTCCGAGCTCGAAGTTACCATTCCTTGTCAAAAGATAATCATATGCTGTACTATTAGTTATGGACACATCATCAATTACATATTCAGACATTCCAGAAGCATCTTGTGGAGACCGGATATAGAAGGTCAGTTGAAGCAGCTCAAGATTGCTTGCGGCAGACCATCCAGATCGCGCATTGAAGTCATCTAGAATATTTTGCGTGAAATGGTTCCATTGAAGTGCAGAATCATTTAGGAAATAACAGGTACGAGAGGAAGTGTTTGATAGATAACTACTGCCCACTGTAAGATAATAGTAGAGAAAGTAGTTGCTTCCGTTGTTTAGCTGCACTTGCGCATATGAATATCCGCCAGCTGCCAAGTCAGGAGCTGAAACTGTATACCACCAGAATTCCAGCTCAGGGGATTCATCGATAAATCCTGTGGACTGGTATTGTGCGATATAGCTATTTGTTTCAGATTGCTTTGAGCCACGAGCCTGTAATCTACCTGCATAGCTACCATTTGCTACTAAATCTTGGTATGTAACATCGCCTCTGCTAAAGGCGGAGCCAGAATAAGTCCAATCAGCAGGACCACCATCGGCATCTGATTCTTCGAAATCCCAGTTTCGGGTCTGAACATTGAGACTATCGCTGGCAACACTATCCGCGGCAAGATCAGTTTCTATTGATGGAGTCAATAGTTGAGCTTGTTCGTTGGACTGGTGGATCTTTGTGATTTTTCCTGGAACGACTAAAGCGGTTCCCAGAAAGAGAACTAAAATAATCATTAAAGCGTGCACTTTTCTCATTTGCTAAATCTCCTCAATCCATCATCTATGGATGATGTCTGTTTCTAATTTACAAAAACGATGATATCTTTTTGCATCTTCCAAACATTGTATTTGACCGTATCATCAACTTCAAAAATGAAAATAACGAGTGTTAACTATTGGGAGTTTTAACCACATGATAAAGGAACTAGAAGATACTATTGTACAAGTTGTTCAAGAAGTCATACCCAGTGTCGTTAGCGTGACCACGACTAAATTACAGCGAGTGAATTTCTCACAAGTGGTTCCGGTAAAAGGACAAGGTTCGGGAGTGATTGTGAGCAAAGATGGTTTCATAATAACAAACGCACATGTCATCGAAGGCGTGCAAGATGTTGATGTTGCTCTCAATGATGGCCGCAACTTCAAAGCAGTGGTAGTAGGAGAGTCAAGAGTAAGAGATATGGCAGTACTAAAGATTGATGCTGAGAATCTAAATCCATTAGAGATTGGTAAATCAAGCAACCTCAAGGTCGGACAATTTGCAATTGCAGTGGGTAATCCATTAGGACTAGGATCCACTGTGACTTTTGGGATGGTAAGTGCTCTTGAGAGGAACATAGGTGGTCAAGGCGTGCATTTGGAAGGGCTAATTCAAACATCAGCTCAAATCAATCCAGGCAACTCAGGTGGAGCACTTGTCAATCTGAAAGGAGAGTTAATCGGAATCCCGACAGCTATGGTTCCTTGGAGTCAAGGTATAGGATTTGCCATTGCCATAGACAGAGTCATGGATGTATTCGATGAGTTGGTACAAACAGGGACAGTCAAGACTCCTTGGATGGGAATCATGGGAGTGACTCTGAATAAAGCAATCGCCTCAAACTATAGACTTCCTGTTGACAAGGGAGCACTTCTCGTAGAGCTATCTCGTGGACCTGCATCAAGAGCTGGACTAAAACCAGGCGATGTGATTGTAGGAGTAGATGGCCAAGAGATCATGGGAATGGATCAAGTCAGAAGCTTAATCCTATCGAAGAAAGTAGGAGAGAAGATATTGGTTACTTTCAAGAGACGAAGTGATACCTTTGAAGTCTATGTTGAATTAATAGCTGCACCTTAGGTTAAATTCCAATGACAACAAGAATCGCTCCCACTATTGTGGCAATGACTCCTAGTGCTGCTAGTCGTGTGAGTCGTTCTTTCAAATAGAAGACTGAAACAGGAACTGCCCATAAAGGAGCTGTTGATGCTAATACCGAAGCAATCGCAGCTCCAGCATATTTCACTCCAGTCACATAGAAAATAGAACCAATTGCCATACCGAAAAGGCCAGCGATAGCAACGAGCTTTGTTGCTCTTTTTGTTGGAACAGGCATTCCTTTCATTCTTGCGACAAGAACCATTGGGACAAAAGAAATCGAGCCTACGACCATTCGTATGAAGTTTGCAGATAGCGCATCTACACCTTCAACCCCAATCTGAAGAATAGTGGTACCGGTTGCATAGAGGATTGCGGTGAGAATGGCGAGAGTGATACCAATCCAGTCAATCTTTCTAATTTCTTGCGATTCCCAGTTGTTATTTGCATCTGATTCTTGCTCTCTGGCAAGGATGACGATTCCAGTGACAGCAACGAATACTCCTGACAATCTACTTATGATCAAGGGTTCACCAAGAAATATGACTGTCAAGAAGTAGGTCAGAATTGGGAATGACATCGAGATCGGGAATGCATAAGAAACACCAATTCTTTCTTGACTCATCAAATAGAATGTGTCACCTATAACCGCACCAAGAATGACGGAACCAGAGAGATATATTATTTGATCAAAAGCTACTGAGAAGGGGTCTATTCCAAGAGGAAGAATAGCTAGAAGAAGCATGAAACCAAGAGCGACCCACATCTTTATCGAAGCAATAGCTATAGGTCGTATTTCTTTGCTTTGAGACCTATATGCAACCACAGAGAAAGCATACAATGCAGCCCCAATCAGAATTGAGATGCTTCCAAATATGATATCAGGTGTGAGCTGCATAGATGGGAGGAATAGATTCCCCATTAAGACCTTATCGTAAGGTACAATCCTCATTTTCCTTGGTAGAGTGATTCAAATACAACTGATAGAGTCGATATATTGAGTGTGGAATTTGCCCTCTGATGATCGTCATATCGCATCCATTATTGAACGAAGAGAATATGAGGTGTTAGAGAAAGAGATACGAAATCGATTAACGAATGAAGATTGGGAAGATATCCTAAACCAAATTGAAGATATAGCAGGAAAGGAGGAGGCTGTTATTGGGTGGGGCATACCGCTGAGAGAGGGAATCATAAGAGATGCGATTACTCACCTTTTAGATATTCACGATTTTGAGGGCCTCGATGGGAATTTCCTGAGTCATTTCCGTAGTCTTGATGGTAGAACACTGCAATCAATTAGGAAAGATGCAAATATTCTTGCGTCTCAGCTACTTGAGAGGCAGGTGAAAAATAGAAACACATTCTTTGTGAATGTGGAGAAGTTGAGTGATACGAATCTGGTCTTACTTATACCAATAATACTTGATGCCAGAAAACAAGAAATCGATGACTTAGAAATCACACCTTCCTTCGACCAGATCTATTCATCTTACTATGGGTTTAGGATTTTGACTCATTCCGGATTAGGAGAGGATATTGTGACATCTTCTGATAGGTCATTCAAGGCGTTTGAAGAACTCGCATCGCAGATGGGAAAGGAACTGAGTGTCAATCAGGAAGACCTTCACTTCTCCAAGAATGCATTTGGTAAGGTATCAGAATATACTCGCAATCTCCTTTGGAATCTTCTTAACCTATGCATTGCTGGATACCATAGGCAGGTTCCTGCTGCTGTAGCATTAGGGGATATTGGAGATTCACGTGCACTAGATACACTTCATTTGAAACTCGAAACCTCACAGGATAGACGCGTAAGGATAGAGATAATATCTGCAATAGGTAGGATTGGACATCCAGACTCCTTTGAATTGCTTCATCGTCTCATGGAGGGCTATGATCCAATTCGACCGAATCCTCATTATCGCTTAAACCAAGACCAGAGAGCTGCTGCAATAGCCATTGGAGGGATTCGACACCCACAGGTAGATATCCTCCTGAGAAACGCTGCTGAGGATGACAGCTTTCCAATTGCAGCATATGGGCACACTAGAAATGTGAAGTTCATAGATTTAATAGTTCAGAGAATAGCAGCGACACGTAGTAAATACCGCACTGATATCATTACTCATCTTGAGGCATTGAAGGCACTTGGTCCCGAAGGGGCAATGATGGTCAAGGAGAGGTATTGTAATGGCATATTGCATGAGAGAAAATTGGTCTCAGGAGCAATACGGCTTCTTGGCTCAATATCTGATTTCGTTTGGACGTCTGAACATAGATCCCAGATTCTCAAGACACTAACTCCAGCATCAGGCATTGAGGATATTGTACGTGCGATAGCAGAAGACAAACAACTAAGGAATGATCAAGAAATAAAGAGCACAATACAGAGGATGTTGGCAAATGATGAACAAACTCCATCTATTACCAGATTGAGAAAAGCGACCAAGCTCCTGAAAATGGATGATGATGATTTGGCATAGTAACAAATTCTTATATTCAAGAAATCAAAGCAGCTGCTGATTGAGTTCGGTTCTGTCAGTTTCCTTCTCACTCAATAAATCCGAGAGAGTGTGACATATAGAGGAAGTGCTGAGGATTCGTCCTCAATATTATATACTAAACTAACAGCATCATTCTGGAGGTTTGATGTGATGTCAAGAATTGCAGTAGAAGTTGATGACCTGTCCAAGACCTTCGTTAGTGTACATCGTAGAGCTATAGTTATCCCAGTCAACAAGGAGAAGGTCGAAGCTCTCAAGAACATCAATCTTGATATCCCTAAGGGAAACGTGTATGGTCTCCTAGGTCCAAATGGTGCAGGTAAGACTACACTAATCAAATGCCTAGCAACGCTTGTGTTACCAACCTCTGGGACTGCACGGGTGAATGGATTTGACATTCTCAAGGAACCAACATATGCACGGGCATCGATGGGAGTTTGCCAAGGCAATGAACGTTCAATCTACTGGAAGCTCTCAGCACGGGAGAATATGATATTCTTCGCAAAGCTCTACAGAATGACGCACTCTGAAGCAAGGGACAGAGCCGATGACTTACTAGGCAGAATGGGATTACTGGAGAAGGCAGACGAGAAGGCAGAGAATCTGAGTCACGGTATGCGAATGAAGATCGTATTTGCACGTGCACTGATTCATGACCCTCCTGTTCTACTATTGGATGAGCCTACTCAAGGATTAGATCCTACATTCGCTACTGACCTGAGAACCTTTGTTAGGAATGAGCTGAGGGATAAGACCATCCTACTGACGACTCACTATATGCATGAAGCTGACATGCTATCAGATAAGATTGCCCTCATCAATGAAGGCGAGATTCAAATGTTCGGAACGCCTCATGAGCTGAAAGAGGATGTTCGAGACTATGATAGCATCCACATCAGAGTATTAGGAAGAGTTGAGCTTGAGCCAATCCGGGCACTCGACAATGTAATCTCTGCAGCCATGACAGAACATAATGGACATTCAGAACTCATAGTGACAGCAAGTGATGGTTATGATATGGCTCACCATCTACTGAATAGACTTCACCAAACAACAGGAGTGAAGGTCGAACACTTCGAGGTCAAAGAACCAACTCTTGATGACGTTTTCCTGAAGTTGACTGGACGGAGGATTGAGGACTGATGCAGAAAAGCGAAGATGTATCAGATGATACGCGTATGCTGGAATCGGAGTATCTGAGTACCTTCAGCCCGAGAATCCTAGATTGGCAAGCAGCCTTTGTCTTCGCCAAGAAGAATCTTCGAATTGCACTACGATATCCTGCGAATGTACTGATATGGGGATTCCTACCAATACTATGGTTCACACCATTCATATTGATGTTCAATGCATTAGCGGGATCTGGCTCAAGTGTAAGCTTTACTGAACTGGCTGGCTTCAGCGACTTCGTACAATTCAGTATAATTGGCTGGTTTGTGTACATGTGGCTAGATGCCAGTATTTGGTCGATAGGCAACAACTTCCGATGGGAGCAATTCAGTGGCACATTGGAACCATTGTTCTTGGCCCCGGTTTCCCGAATAAGCATCCTAGTTGGAGCTGCCCTGTCTGATACTGTGTTCATCTCTTTTCAAACCATGATTCTGCTATCACTGGCAACTGTAATCTTCGGAGTTTCCTATAGTATAGTGGCAATAATACCCACGATACTGATTCTATTGATGATGGTAATAGCACTCTATGGGTTTAGCTTCATGATTGCGGGATTAATCATGGTATTCAAGGATCCGAGTGTTCTGACACAACTGATCTCACAATCGACATACACCGTCTCACCTGTGAACTATCCTCTTCAGGCACTGCCTGCACAAGTCAGATTTGTTGCCTATATTGTGCCAACAACCATCGGTATAGTAACGATAAGACAAATAGCTATCACAGGGTTATTTGATATCTTTAGTTTCTTGACATCCATAGGATTTCTTGGGATCCTTGCTGTGATTCTTTGGACATTAGGTATACTTTCGTTCCGGTATGCGGAGAGATGGACAAAAGAAAGAGGAAGCATGGGAGGGTTCTAGAATGAGTGAAACAGAAACCTTCTTCGATAAGACATGGATGAGAAAAGGATTCAGATCCGAACTTAGAGCTGCAAATGCCCTCGCAATAAAACAATGGAAGGAAGAGCTGAGCTATCCACTTAGCGTTCTTTGGTTTATCGTGATGCCGTTCTTATGGTTCATCCCATATCTGATAGCAGGCACTGCAATAAGTGGAGGTCTAGAGTCTGCAACACTTGCAGAAATGGTAGGCACTGGAGATTGGTTGACCTATATAGCCTTAGGCAGCGCTTATACTGGTCTAGCAATTAGCTTGATGTGGGGATCCGGATTTGCTCTGAGAAGAGAGCAGAATGCCGGTACATTAGAAACCCTCATGACTACGCCAATGCGACGTGAAACCTTAGTTTGGGGTGCGATGCTACATAACTTACAACATGGAGGACTAGGTGTCATTTTGCAATTGGGTGCATCTGTATTACTCTTTGGAGTTACCTTGAATATTTGGGGTGTACTTCCAGCCCTTGTAGTCATTGGTCTATCAATCATTGCTATGCAAGGCTTAGTCTTTGCTGTTGTATGCATAGTCCTTGTTGCCAAGCAGGGTTGGATGATAATCGAACTGATGTCAAGTACACTTCTCCTAGTGGCTCCGATGACCTATCCAATTGCGGTTTTACCTCCTCTACTACAATATGTTTCATTAGCTTCACCTCTAACGTGGAGCGTTGAAGGATTTCGAGGATTCTTAATGCAAGGGTTTGGGTATAGCGGATTCATCACTGCTATTAGTGCCTTGGTCATTCTGGACATCATATTCATTGTCTTTGGAATGCTGCTCTTTCGAATTACCGAGAAGAATGTGAGAGCAAGAGGAGCGCTCTCTCAGTTCTGAAAAAGGGAGGGGGAGGGTCCCCCTCCTACGAGATCATACTACTTTCTAATTACACGCCCAGAAAGATAGATGAATACTCCAACAAAACCTACTACTACCAACCCAATCATTATACCAGGCCATAGAAGCATATTAGCAGCTGGAAACGCATCGTACGCGCCTCCACCTGTGCCAGGTGCTTCAGGATACCTTTCATAATTATCAAGATATGTGCCAGCTGTAGCTAACTCCCCATCATCTCCTGATGCATCGAATGTGGTAAGAATCATACCTGTATAGCCTTCAATGACGAGACCATATTGTATTCCAAGTGCCACAATTTGCCCTCGTAGCTCATCAGTATCTCCCTCCAGCTTGACTTGGAAAAGGAGCCAGGATATCCTGTGTTGGGCCCACATTCTCTCAATATGGGCATTCTCAAATCCTCCGACACCTGCAGTATTTGTGTAGGTTTCGCTCCCTGAGGAGTATTCTATAGTTGTCGAAATTGATAGAGCATCATTATATCTTCCAGTGATGACGACCTCAGTCCCATTGAAGAATGGTGCACCACCAGTTGACTGCAAACATGAATAGTCTATTGCACCATCAACATATATCGTATATCCACTGGCAATTGGCAATGACCATTGCTTATAGAAGTCGATAATCTTCGATGCTGCATCCTCTTCAGGATGAATCAATTCAAAGAATCCATTGTGTTGGGATGCTACGTTCGCCATAAGAGACTCGTCAGCATCGGTTCCGAATGAGATCGTAGAGATTGAAACTCCCTTCGTGTTCGCTACCTGAAATGCAGACAAGATTGCAGAACTCTCAGTGGACTCTCCACAAGTAGGCTGTCCATCCGAAAGAATCAGCATGGCTTTCGTATAAGAGCCATCTGTGAATGTTTCAAGTCCAGTTACTCCAGCCCCATAGAAATTAGTTGAACCATCTGCTTCCAAATCATTTACCCAATTCTTTGCAGTATCTTTGTTTGAATTCGATGCTCCATAGGGTTCATTCCACAGAGGAGTCACTTCCGTTGAAAATGCAATAACATTGAAGATATCGTTTGAGCCTAAATCATCAATCATTGAGCAAAAGGCTGTCTTGGCTTGCGTGATTTTTGAACCGATCATAGAACCAGACTTATCCAAAATGAAAATGTATTCTCTTGGAAATGCCTCTTCGGGATCAGTAATAGAAGGAGCTAGTAAATATGCAAAAAAGTTCTGGGTTCCATTGTTATATGTGAGTAATTGACTACCACCTTCTTGACGAGTTAGCGCATAACAGAAAGTGATGCCAGTCGGAATCTCCACATTATTTGCTGAATATTGGAATCTGACCCCAGAGATCAAATCAGTTGCATCAAATGAATCTAATCCAGAAACCGAATAGCCAGAGATATCTGCATATTGAGAAGAGATAATCATGTCCACATTAAAATCACATTCTAATCCAACTTCTTCAACCAAAGGAATGGTCAGTGAATACAAACCCATTCTACGTGTCAGTAGGCCTTCAGCATAAACTTGTAAAGCTACTGTCGTTCCATTAGCCACATTGAAGTTGAGTGAATATCCACCATACTCTCTAATTACGAGGACAGCAGTTCTACCTGCTTCAACCTCCTCCTCATATGTTGTAATCGCAGCAGACTCTTCGATGACACGACCCCAATAGACACTTCCATTCAACATTACAGAGACATTGCTTAGCCGGATGCCTTCCTGAAGACCAAAGAACCATTTTACTTCTTTACTTGTATCCGATTGAGTATTGTCAAAGACCATATCATAGGTCAAGTTCGCATAGTTATCGCAGATAGATCCGGATAACGAAATACTGGTTGGTTCCAGATATGTAGTCTGGGCTGCAACAGGTTTTGAAAGGAAACTACCACAGATTAGCACAGATAGCAAGAAGATGCCAATTACTCGATAGAACTTCTTCAGCTAAATCGACCCCCAATAATAGAAAGCTAACTAAATCATAATTCATCTGGTGCATCTTGCAACACATTGAGTGCACTGATTATAATCTCTAATCTGTTAGC
>JAEORN010000043.1 GCA_016840825.1 Candidatus Thorarchaeota archaeon
ATCATCAAGACCTTTCCATAGTGGTCCCTCTGGAATCTTAATTTCCTTTGGAGTACCGTGAACATAATGTTTGTACCATGGTCGGTCCATTCTTATCTACCTCTCTCATTTTGAGAATCAGAACATGTTATCAGAATAGCATGCTCATTTATCCCTTCTGATTGAGAGCGAGCTTATTATACTTTTTAAAGTCTCAATGCTCCTCGAAGGCAGACCAAGAGGGTTCTAATTAATAGTCTCTTTACATCAAGCTCTACCTCGGAAGATTCTGCCATGGACTCTGATACCATTTCTTGAATGTGTGCATCTCTTCTGCCTATCTCGAAAAGTAGGTCGGTAAAAGGTCCGGTAAAGAGTTTCTGCGCGAGCAGTTGTTCTTTGAATTCATTTCCGAATTCGTTTTGCCACATCTTTTCATACTGCAAGAGCTTATCCTCTCCGAGTGTATTCTCTTCGAATGCAGAAACCAGAACTGCTGATGAGTACCTTGCAGCTTTCATAGCGTATGCAATTCCTCCCCCAGTAAGCGGACTTACCATTCCTGCTGCATCTCCTACAATTAAGCACTTGTCAATGAAAGATTTTTTCACGGGTCCTCCTGTTGGAACTAATGCTCCTTTAGCAGATGAAAGGTCTGCATTTTTCATCAGAAGATTCTGATGCTGAAGATATCTGACAAAATCATTGAACAATCGTGGAAGTCCTTGGGCATGCGTTGCTACAATGCCAAGCCCGATGTTTATTGTATCTTGCTTGGGAAAGATCCAACCATATCCTGGAAGCCCACCAAAGCTTGCATAGAAATGGTAGTGTAAATCCTCAGAATATCTCTCGAGAATTTGCTCATCTGTAGCTGGTACTTCTGCAACCCTGCATGCTGTGATATTGTTAGTTGGCCATCTTTTTTGTAGACCTGATTCTCTTGCCACCATACTTGAAACTCCATCTGCTCCAAGCACAATAGTTCCTTTGATAGAGTCACCACCTGAGAGCATAATTTCTGAATAGTCCTGTTGAAATCTGATTGACTTCGCACGTGTTCCATCAAAGGAATCAACACCTTCTTCCAATGCGCTTTCGAATAGGACGTTGTCAAAATCAATCCTTAGTGCCAAGGCCATATCCACTTTTCCTCGAAGAATAACATGTCTATTTGGGGAATGGAGAACGCCAATCCTAGCTGTACCTTTAAGGAAGTCATCAGTTCTTTTTTTCAGATATGGGAACTCTTCGATGAGACTTGTGGAAAAGCCACCTCCACATGGTTTGTCTCTGGGAAAAGAATCCTTGTCAATTAAACAGACCTTCAATCCTTTCTTTGCCATGTAACGTGAAGCTGTTGAGCCAGCAGGACCAGCGCCTATTACCACTACATCATACATGGATAATGACCATGTTTTGGAGTAGGTTTGTACACTTCATCTTAACGGTTGGAATGCCCTTGATTACTTATATGACAACCCTAACCTTATCTGGGAAATGCTGAATTTCTTTTCGAATGAAGATGAACCGGTTCATCAGCGCACGGAGAGAAGTCAGAAAGAGAATCACCTCTAATAAGAAATATGATGGAGTTCTGCATAAATTCATCATCATCGTGCTTTTGGTCAACACGATTCTAATTCTCTATGTGATGCTCGCAGTAACACTGAACATGACACTGAGCGGAGTAAGTCTAATTGATTCAATACCTATTGCTCTCTATATTCTTCCGTTAATGGTTTTTCTTCCTTTGATGATATTAGCCTATCATCGAGATAGATCGGCCGCTTGGAATTTCCCGTTCCTAATAATTTGCACAGTTTTCTTTGGTATGCTATCTCTCCTCATCCACGGATTTCTCATCTGTCTATTCCTGAATCTAATGGCAGGTGTCATAATATTCATTCTAGGGCGATTTCGTCCGAGGACAAATCTGAGACAAGCAGGAAGGAGAGGGATTGCATTCATCCTGCTCTTGAATATACTCGGATTGACATTTCCAATCTCCATTGTTGTCATGGGACAAAGTACAATCGCAACAACAACATTGGATGACCTCCCTCAAATATCTCTAAGTATACCTCTCTCGGATTTTGATTATCCTTATCAAAATCTTACTCCTACAACCGAGTTACTATCTGATATCACTTCAAATTCATTCAGTGTTGACTTCAGAATTCTTGAAGATGATATGCAATCTTGGGTGAGATTGCGATCCTGGCTGGTAGTGCTAAATGACAGTACAATTGAGTACTCTATAACTTTGACACCCAACCGCTCAGCATTAGTTGATGTGAATGCCCAAACATTAGCAACTACAGAACTGATTGAAGCCATCTATCATGAACATAGAGATGCATTATCATATCTAACGAATACCACGTTATCAGATATCACACATTTGCCGCAGAGTATTCTTTTTGATCTAACTCTATCAAGACATGAATGGCAAATGTTGATGCTTGAAACAAGAAGTCTTGATCTCATCGGATTTAGCAGTCTAATGAGGACTTCGATATTTTCTGTGAATCTTGATCGAATAGAAAACGAAGCCACATTACTGCATAATGATATTGTCACTTCGGGTATGAATGGTGGAATTCTTGTTGAGCCATTTGTTATAGATGACCTACAAGATGCTGATACCACATCTATGAGAGTCTGTGGCGTGACTTCTGCGACTCTGGGATTATGGGCACATGCTTCAGTATTCTGCCAACGTTCGCGATTTTCTTTTGAAATGCAGGGTGACGTAGGAGAATACCTTGTTCATTCGTACTCTGGTTCCATTTCCCGACTAGGCCCGCAATGGTCTATGCGCATGGGGAACATTGGGAATTCCACTGATGTATCTGGAAGAGTTGATAGTGTCTATGAATCAATTGATGCACTTGTCAATGACATTGCTTTAGCTGCTGGAAATGGCGTACGAACCTTGACTTTGGACTCGCTTCCCTCACTGCTGAACACATTTGGTGTTACTGGAATAACTCAATTGCGGAATTCAATTGATGCAGTGGTGTTTGGCTCAGCGTCATATACTTTCAGGATTTTTGCGTTTAGAGCGGTCTTTATGGCAATTGATGCTTTCGACTTTCTCATGCTTTAGGTGACTTCACATAGACTTCAAAAACGCCAGCCCAAATCTCACTACTTGGATCTGCCTTCACGAGAAGATCTCCGCCAAAATTAACGCCTACTGGTTTTGCCTTGCCCTTCTTCCAAACGTCTGCAAATATGAGAGAGTGTAAATTATTCTGAAAGTCTTCTGTTATTCGTGAGATCATGCCATCAATATACGCCTCATCGATGCCCTGAGATGTCAAATCGGCCGTAGATCTGAACAAGCGAGCTTCGCTTACAGCTCCCTCTGTTTTATCAAATGAATATCCTAATCCCCCGACTAAGAAGAACTCTCCCTGCGGAACTCTTAGTTCATCGCTGACAACGATGAGGTCATTATTGGACAACAAGATGTATTCCGGAGCGGCAACATAAAATGGAATTGATGCTGCTTCTACAGATACCTCATCCATCTTCAATTCTTTTTCGAGAAATTCATTTAGAGTCTGAACGCATCTATCAAACCTAAAAGGTCCGAACTCTGCGATATGCATAACATTTCTGACTTTTCTTAAAATGACGTCAATTATTCGTTGTCCAGTCTTTAGAAAATCGAGTCGTTCTGCTTTGCTCTCACATACTCCTCCTGCAGAAATAACGACTCTCAAGAACTCAAGTGTCCTAAACTTTGAAATAAGTGTCCTGCTCAAGTATGTAGCATCGTCAGTTTCTAGGAATCCTTCTTGTTCGCATACTTCTTTTGGAATAGGATTTCCAATATGAAGCTGAACACAACGATCACTTCGATTGGGCTTAAAGAATAATCCCACATCATACTGCTTTCTGGGGATATCTGTGAGTTGCCGTACAAATGGTCCTTCTGGGACAATCTGTCTTGCTTGCGCCTTTGCGTACATTTGTGTATACTTAGCAAAGAGATCAGTCCTAGACATACTGGTCAATCTCCGATATTACTGCACTAGAGTATCCTATGTTATTATCTCTTAGGGTTGAATTCTCCACAAATGGATATGAAGAAATCTGTTAAGCCACAACCTATTTAGAGGACAATCAAAAGAGTGATTCTTAAGTGCATTTGAAATTTGTTGATAATAACTAATAGGGACGGGGTAATCTCATGGATAGGTCAAGAATGGGTCTGGGGCTTGGTTTGATTGGAGCGTTTGTTTTCCTAATTTCACTATTCATTATACTTCCATTATCAGGCATATATTACCTCCCTTCATTGTTTGGTATGTTTGCAGGAACAGTACTGATTGCTATTGGAATTGCCACATCAAAAGGTGTTGACAAATCCTTGGAACACTCTTCAGATGATTGCTATTATTGTAGTGGGACTGGAAAAGTAAATCGTGAAAACTGTCCTCGATGTGGAGGAACTGGAATTACTCCAGCTGAAGCATGATAAAGAGCTCAAGAGGTTATCATGTCTTGCCTCAACGTATGATCATCGGGCATAGAGGTGCTGCAGGATTAGCTCCTGAGAACACACTCCTATCCTTTCGCACTGCTCTGAATCTAGGTGTGCATATGATAGAGCTAGACATTCATGAAACCAGTGATGGTCACCTAGTTTGTATTCACGATGGTAGCGTTGAACGAACAACAGATGGTAGGGGTAATGTTTCGGAAATGACTTTGGCGGAACTGAAGAAGCTAGATGCAGGAGAAGGTCAGAGTATTCCGTTATTACAAGAGGTTCTTGATATTGCCCAGAACAAGATGAAAGTGAATATTGAACTAAAGACGCTTGGTGTGGAACGCAAAGTTGTAGATCTGGTTCTTTCTCGAAATATGATTCATGACGTAATGGTTTCCTCCTTCTTCCATGGAACTCTTCCTTCAATTAAGGAACTCAATTCAGAGATGAGTACAGCGATTCTAGTTGATAGGCCTATGCATGACCTAATCTCATATTCAAAGGAGCTGGGAGCGGCTGCAATCAATCCAAGGTTTTCCATTGTCTCAAGAGAGATGATAGAGGAAGCTCACGAGAACTCTCTCAACATTTATCCTTGGACAGTAAATGAGAGCTCTAAAATGCTTGAACTCCTTAGGTTAGGAGTAGATGGTATATTTACTGATTATCCAAATGTAGGATTAACTGTCTTGAATAGCAACTCCGACTTATTCCTTTGATGTTATCCTCTTAACGAATTCTTGAATATGAGAATAGGCTTGAATTCTTGTAGAATGGCATGGAATAACATGCTCTGCCCCTTCGATCATATGAAGCTCTTTTATTTCTGAACTGATAGCCTCGTAAGCAATCTTTCCATTCACAGGATTGATTGTCTTGTCAGCTGTACCCTGTATGATAAGTGTAGGCAGTGTGATGCTAGTCAACCTTTTCCGAACTCTTTTCAGCAATTTGAATAATTCATGATACGCAGATACTGGTTCTTTGGAGTACTTTGTTCTCTTTATTTCATATTGCTCTTGAACCTTGATAACATCGACGTCCCTGTCCTTTAGGAAGTACTTGAGAATCGGGACAAGCTTTGGTAAAACACCGCCAATTCTTAATGCCGGAGCCATGAGAATAAGCCCATCAATGCCTTGTTTTTCAGAAGCCAATAGTGCAGATAACGCAGCGCCCATAGAGAGTCCGGCTACAAACAGATGCTTCGGACTCCACGACTTGACTAACATGAGGGCATTTTCTACTGAGTTGTACCAATCAATCCATCGAGTTTTTCTTAACTCATCTGGTGTCGTTCCATGACCTGCAAGTCGGACCGCGTAGGATGCCATGCCCAAGCTTTCAAGAAATTTGCCTAGCGAACTCATCTCGTCTGGGGCAGCACAGAATCCATGAACTAATAGAAAAGCTACAGAGGCTCCTGCAGGGCGTATTTCTACGCCCTCTACTTGAGAAACCAATCTGATTGTCTTCCTTAACCATTTGTGATTGATGATGGTTCTAGGTCGTAATTCTCTGGAATCTGAATCCCTGTCTTAATAGACCAAGTCTAATCCCTGCGATTAGCCATCCCATTATTGAAAGGATCTCAGCACCGACGACAAATGTCACAAAGACTGAAATCACTAAAGCAATATCATCAGCAGTTGGAAGTTGGCTGAAGTAGATTAAGACCATCATTGCGACAGCTGCGGCGAAGATGACTTGCACAA
>JAEORN010000301.1 GCA_016840825.1 Candidatus Thorarchaeota archaeon
AAAGAACAGATAGGCGAGGTCTCTTGAGATATCAAATGAGACAAGACACGCGTATGGAAACTCCTTTCCAATAGTTGTTAGAACTGCAACATTCTGTGAATCAAGTATTTCTAGAAGTTCATTTCGAATTTCTAGGCTGAGAGGTTTCATTTTCTTTCACCTTCGTACATTTTACCTGTCAGAATGGTCAGATTCGATGTTGCCGAGGCGAGTCATTCTTTCGGGCGAGAGTAGCTTATCAAGCGTATCTTCATCTATCAGTCCTTCCTCTAGGACCAATTCCTTAATCGTTCTTCCTGTTTCCAGAGCTTTCTTCGCAATCTTTGTCGAGGCCTTATAGCCAATTACTGGGTTTAGAGCGGTGACCAAACCTACACTTCGATGAACAACATCAAGTCCTTCAGGTTTGGCTTGTATCCCAACAATGCATTTCTCGGTAAAAATGGGAATTGAGTTCTTTAGCACTTTTAGAGCTTGAAAGAAGTTGTATGCTAGTAATGGCTCAAAGGCATTCAATTCCAGTTGACCAGCTTGCGCGGCCATCGAGATAGTTAGGTCATGTCCTATTACCTGATAAGCAACTTGCATAATCATCTCTGGGATTACAGGATTGACCTTTCCGGGCATGATTGAAGAGCCGGGCTGAACAGGCGGCAGCGTAATCTCATGAAAGCCGCCTATAGGTCCTGAAGAAAGGATGATCAAATCACCTGCAATCTTTGCCAAGTTTGTAGCTAGCACCTTTAGAAGACTAGAGGCATGAACGAACTCATCTGAGTTCTGTGTATCATCGATAAGATTCTCAGCAGTAGTTAGCTCTGGTAGTCCAGTAACATCTCGAAGATGCATTTCTGCAAGGTCAATATACTCGGGATCTGCATTGAGTGAGGTCCCAATAGCTGTTGCACCGATGTTGTGAGTGCCAAGAACTTTGATTGCCTCAACTATTCTATCAATATCACGTTTTAGAGCAGCTGACCATGCAGCGAATTCTTGACCAAGGGTTATTGGTACTGCATCTTGCATCTCGGTACGTCCGAGTTTTAGGGTATCTTTGAATTCTTCAGCTTTCTCATCCATAGCAGTGGTTAGTACTTTGAGATTCATCACCAAGTCCCTAAGACCGTAAATAGATGCAATTTTGATTGCTGTGGGATAGACATCATTCGTGGATTGACTCATATTCACATGGTCGTTAGCGGATATTGGCTTCATTGAATTAATTGGATGACCGAGAATCTCATTTGCTCGGGATGCTAACACTTCATTGACATTCATGTTCGTACTTGTTCCAGCTCCGCCTTGTAGCATATCGACAACGAACTGATATTCCATCTTGCCATCCATTACCTCATCGCATGCCTGTATGATTGCATCCGCATAATCATCTGAAAGATGCTTTAGGTCTTTGTTAGCTAGTGCACATGCCTTTTTGACCATAGCCATTGACTGAACCAAGGTCGAGTATTTGTAGAGTCGAACAAGGGAAACACCAAAATTCTCTTGAGCTCGGAGGGTTTGAACTCCCCAATACACATCTTTTGGTATTTCACGAGATCCAAGTAAATCGCTTTCGATTCTGTTTTCATCAGACTCTTTGGTCATTCTAGCACCTTCATCGTATGACACACCAGTCATAGTTAGTGAATTGTTTTAGTTTTATGCAAAGGGATTAGTATCCAGCTGCCTGTCCGTCCTTCCTATAGTCTGAGCCACCTATCCAATAATCATCAATACGAAGGATTGCTTGCCCTCCACCAAATCCGGACATTGTTTCATGTACTATATTGTGACCCAATTGCTTCAATTGGTCCTGTACATCAATCGGTACTCCATTTTCTATTCCAACAGAGTTCTGTCGTTGCTCATGATTGAAACGGGGATGATCTAGAGCTTCTTGTGGGCCCATGTTATAGTCAACAAGATTGCTGATGAATTGAGCGTGTGCCTGAGCTTGATGAGAACCACCCATGATTCCAAAAACACCAAGAAATTCCTTCTCCTTATAGATGGCTCCTGGAATTATGGTGTGGAATGGTCTCTTCCTAGGTGCATAGCAATTTGCATGGTTGGGATCCAGTGAGAATAGATTTGCACGATTTTGGAGTTTAACACCGGTTCCTCGTGCTACCAAGCCGCTCCCAAATCCTCTGTAAAGACTATTGATGAAAGATACTGCCATTCCATCCTTATCAGCAGTACATAGATAGACGGTGTCGTAGCTGTAGTTCATCTCTTGATTTGATGTATACAATGTTGAGTCTTTCTGAATGGTTTTTGATTTTGATGCTGCATATTCTTTTGATAGGAGCCTTTCAAGTGGAACTTCGTAGAAGGAGGGATCAGCATTATGGCTATACAAGTCCTCATATGCTAGTTTCTTCGCTTCGATCATAATGTGAAATCGTTCCGTTGAACATGAAGAGAAATCTGCCATATCGAACTGCTCCATAATGTTCAACATAATCAACGCGGCGAACCCTTGTCCATTTGGGGGATGCTCAAAAACCTCTACTCCATGATATTTGGTTGATATAGGTGTGGTCTTCTCAGTCGTGTGCTTGTACATATCCTCAAGGGTTAGAAAACCTCCGTCAGCGGCAACAGTATCAACAATGGCTTCAGCAACCCGCCCTTTGTAGAATGCATCAATTCCTTCAGAAGAAACCTCTTCAAACACCTTTGCTAGTTCAACATTTCTCATTCGACATCCTAAACTCGGAGCTATACCATCAATAGTGAAAATCCTCCGTGCGTCATCATTTCTGAGAACAGGCACAACAGTTGCCCATTGCTGCGCAATCACTGGAGAAACAGGAAAACCTTCCTTAGCATATTGAATTGCATATTTCAAGACATCTCCAAACTCAAGCACGCCATGTTCTTTATTTAGTGTATACCATAGATGCATGGCACCAGGAACGCTTACACTTGGACCCCCTCGTAACGGCATCTCCTTCCAATTCTTCTCCAAGAGGTCTTCAAGTGTTGCTAGAGACCCTGATCTTCCAGAGCCGTTAAAGCTAATAGGTCGTTCCTCACTTGGAAGATGAAGTAAAGCAAAAGCATCACCCCCACAACCTGTACTAAAGGGCTCAGTTATATCAAGCACAGATGCAACAGCGATTGCAGCATCCGCTGCATTCCCACCCTCTTTCAATATACTGATTCCGGCCTGAGTAGCTAATGGCTGTGATGAAGCAACCATTGCATTATTCGAGAGGATATCAGACCTACCTGTTGACCGTCCCCAAAACATATCCTATTGACTCCAAATTCATTTCTTTGTCATTGGTATTCCTCGTGATTTCCATTCTTTCAGCCCTATTTCTGAAATCCCCGCAAGTTTGAAACCATGTCGCCGCATTATGCTTGCTGCAGTAGTACTTCTTATCCCCCCAGGGCAAATAGCCGCGATTGGTTGTTCTTGATCGGTTAGCTGTATGTCCTCGATTTCTGTTAGCGGAGAAAATAGCGAACCATCAATACTATCCCCAATTGTTTCATGTGGCTGACGGACATCAACAAGTGACATCTCTCCAGTTGATAATCCACTCCTTATTCGATCGAGATTATACGTTGGGAGGCTTTCAACTTTCTTACCAGCGGACTTCCATGATGTAAATCCACCATTTAGATAACCAATAGCTGAATCGATACCAACTCGATACAACATTCCAGCAGCTTCCTCTAGGTCCATTGGTGTATCCAAAGAAAGTAGGTACCGATGTTCAGTTGATAGAACCCATCCCGCGAAAAGACCCATGTTTTCAATATCAAGACTTATGGATAGTGGTATATGTTCCCTAACAAATTCATCAGCTAGTCTTGTGTCAAGAACAACTGTCTGATTATCTTTGCTCATTTTCTCAAAAGTATCTACATCTAATAATTTGATGGGATCTAAATCAGCGATCAATGGAGGACCTTCAGTGTTCAGTTTCTCGCATCTCTTGAAATAAGGAGCTAGGGTAAGCTTTTGTCTAAGCTTATTCTCTACGAATTCATCCTCATCCATGTCTAACCAGATATTGTTCCTTCTCTCATAACCTATGGTAGAGTAATCACGAGAGCCAATTGCGCCTCCACAAACAGATCCAGCTCCATGCCCAGGATATACTATAACTCCATCCCCATGAGGAATGACCTTCTCATGTAGGCTATGCCAAAGCTTCCTAGACATCTCTTCATGTTTCTTGATATCAACCAAGTCAGTTCTTCCTACCTCATTCACAAAGAGTGTGTCGCCAGTAAACAGGAAGATTGCATCATCACTAACAGTCGAATCGGCAACTGCGTAGCAAATGCTATCATCAGTATGACCAGGTGTTTGATTGACGGTTACTTTGAATCCGCCAATTGAAAATGTTTCCTCATCGTGTAATCTGTCATCGCCATACTTGAAATTAGTTGCATCACTATGACCAATCCGTGCTGAAGGAATAAGATTCTGGAGTTCAAGAGAGCCAATGACATAATCCTCATTTCGGTGTGTTTCAAAGATATGAAGGATATTTACTGCTTCAATGTTGGCAAGCTCTACATAGACATCACAGTCGCGTCGTGGGTCAATGACAATCGCTTCTCCCTGCGAACTGATAAAATAAGAAAGGTGAGATAATCCCTCAGAGCGGATTGCAGTAATCTTCATAGTTAATCACACAATTCTTTCAGGAATATTCCCGATGCTTTTAAGATATCAGGTTGCCGATGGTAACACTGTTATAGGACAAAGGTTAATTCGGAAGAAGCTTAACTTTTGAGTTGATAGCTCATGACCGACACTGGTGAAGGAATAATCGTTTTCGGAACTTTGGATATCCTAAGGAAAGCAGTAGGAAGAGTGCTTTTCGATTTCAATGAATCTTGTGAATCAAATAAAGGAACCATCTGCGAGAAGGTTGCCAGTGTTGAAGTAGGTGATACCATTGTCTTCAAGGAAAATATGGATGTAATGCCTGCAGAGATAGTAGCAGCTAAAATCGGTCATGATCAATGGTATGTCATGAGCACGACTCAACTCCCAAAATCAGGGTTTCCAACTACTCAGGATGCGATGCGTGTTGTCGCGGCGGAAGCAAAGAAGCTGAAGATAATAAAGGAGTACCTCAGAAAAGAGGCAGGAAACTACGTCGTAAAGGAAGTTCAGGAATGGAAACCGGATGTGCTTGCAGATGCTGATACAATCCTTAGGATAATTCATGATGCGACCAAAAGATATGGACATTAGCTATCCAGATAGCCAATCTTCTATCGCCTTTCTACACCTAGCAAGGCATCTTGAGAGAGCATATACTTTGAATAATTCCTCTTGATTCAAAGAAGGCGCTACGGATTCTTCACCTTTTGAAGAACTTCTCAAGATTTCGTTCGCAGACACTTGATCATCTGATGAAAGTGATTCAAGAATACTACTTATCTCAAATAAAGCATGCAGTGCGCTTTGAAGTATCCATTCTAAGCTTAGCATCCGAAGTAGTAATGATTGCTTTGTCCTTGTATTATTCTCGAAAACGAGGGAAATTAAGTCGCACTTCAGCTTCGATGATATGGCAAATGGAGCCTGAAGATTTTCAGATGAGAGCGAATCAAAACACTCGAGCATTTGGTTTGCTAGTCCATCAAATTCCGCAGCAATGTGTGGTGCATTGAAGACGGTATTGAACAAAGAATTCGATAGTCTTGGTTTTAGTATCTCACAATCCAGTTTTATTGACGAGCCACATTGTAGAACAGTGTGAGCATCTTGATGTGCCACAAGACCAGACGCAATCGAAACCAAATCGTTCCCACAGCAGTTGCACATAGTTGATCCTAGAATGGCGCGTTCAATCTTGTCGAATACTTTGAGAACCTGATCCTTGCTATCTACTCTTCGCATGTTGACTCTTCCATCTTGAAGGAGTGTGATGCTCATTTCTCCTGTATCTGCACGTCCATATCCCAAATCCCTACTACATTTGACATCTTCAAATTCAGAAATCAAGCATTCGGAATAGTCGCATAGGAGGACAGGATCAAATACTCCAAAGTTGATCCTATCACCAGGTTCGACACCATTATGTACTCTTAGTTCAGCCATTACTTTTTGATCTGTGTCCTTACAAGGACGCGTTAAGACAACACCGCCTTCAGGGAGCTCACTAGCTGTTCTGAATCGTAGACCAGTCTTTCGATTGATTAGATTTTGTAGGTCATTTCTTTCTTCACTGAATGATGAAAGACTTAGGAGAGGACACCTATCGATAGTAGTGAAGTCGACAATCGCAGCTCGGGTAAAACTAGAACAGCGTGGATAACCACATAGACCGCAATCATATTGTGGACTTGCTTTCAATGAACGTGTCCAGATACTACTCATTTATGCTGGCCTCTTTGGGTTCAGGAAAAATTATCATTGTTTAACGTATCGATTAGTGCGATTTTAAGATAGCCTTATGTGAATATGGTTTGCTTCTTAATTGGGGATTCCGATGGTAGGAATTAGAAGAAGACTAAGATGGAAAGAGAGGTCAGAGTCCTTCCAGACAGTAGTTATTCTTTTGCTAGTAGCTAGTTGTACACTCGGAGGTTATGGAATCCTATGTCTAGCGATGGGAACTCCAACACCTATAGCAGTCGTGACCAGTGAATCCATGGAAACCGCACTATACAAAGGAGACCTCTTGATTCTGCAAGCGAGAGCACCAGAGGATATTCAGATTGACGATATCATCGTGTTTCAAGACAAGACATGGTCCCCTACTGAACGCATAGTACATCGTGTAGTCGATATCCAAGAAATCAATGGCACCTTATACTATTATACTAAGGGAGACCATAATCCCTCACCGGATGATCAAGAGAGAACATACGACGAGATAATAGGTGTAGTTGTAGTACGAATTCCTTTCATAGGATATGTAAGCCTCTTTCTAAGAGACAATTTGTTGATAGTTCTTCTTATGGTCATAATCGTTATTCTTGTCATTCCAGAGCTGATTGAGAGAAGAAGACATTCATGATACAGGCATAAAACTCAAAGCACATCTCAAGAAGAAATCTTAAAGACAACGTCAGTTTTATTAGCCGATAGAACCCGACGGATGAGAGGGTCTAACCAATGGAGAAGGTTCGGCAAAAACTCAAGTGGAACGAGCGTTCAGAATGGACAAAGACAGCTTTCTTGCTGGTAATTGTCGTAGGGGGTACACTGGGAGGTTATGGTTTATTCATGGTTGCCATGGGGACAACTAGCCCCCTAGTTGTTGTTACAAGCGAGTCGATGGAAACTACCTTATATCGAGGGGACCTTCTAATCCTACAAGCAAGAGCCGCTGAAGACATTCATCTGCTTGATATTGTAGTTTACCAAGATTCAGTATGGCATGTTGACGGACCGATAGTACACAGGGTTGTAGAAATCGAGATTATTAACGGTACATACTACTACTATACAAAAGGCGACAACAATGATATGCGGGATCCTGGTGAAAGGACCTATGATGAGATCATTGGAGTTGTAGTAGGGCGAATACCTGCCATTGGTAATGTCAGCCTCTTCCTCAGGACACCTGAGGGATTTGCTATCATCATCATTCTCTTCATAGTCATTCTCGTTGTGCCTGAGTTTGTATGCTCAAAAGAGGACGAAGAAAAACCATCCTCTGAGGTTACTCCTGAAGAAACAGATGAGTCCTAGGTATTCGAATGAATAAGAGCCATATGTAGAAATGCAACAGGAGAGATTTATGCTATCCTGTTCAAAGTGCTTTCCTGTTTGTATTATCCTCCTTACATTCTCTTTGTTCTCAGTCACTCTTGTGAGTGGTGTATCTGCAGATGGGATTACGATTATTGATTATGATTATGAAGGAATACTGGCAGATAGCACTCAGTATTTTGTAGTGAATAATCTCGGTTCAAGAAGTTACGACTTGCAAGTAAATATATCAGCCCTTGAATTCGAAGGAGCTACCGGATGGCCAGATTTCAGACTATCTGTATACGACTTCTGGGATGCAGAGTATTCAACGGATTACATTGCATCATCTTCCACTAATAACAACTATTCCTGTAGGATATTCTTTGAAGCAGAAAGTGAATACAGATATGTAATTGCTGTCAGCAATCTTGATTCTGTGGACGATGCCGTGTATAATATCTCCATTATCTCAGAGGTGAACTTGGATTTTCAATATACATCTATGTTCGACATGGATGATTATGATTCGGAAGAGGATGAAACTATTGCAATTACCTATTTCGAAAGGTCAAATCCATTCTATTACCGATTAAAAGGATATGAGAATACAAGGGTTGTCATTGAATGGATCCCGTTGTATGATCAAGTAGAATATTATTTCATGATCTATAACAAGGGAGAAACCTGTGAGTTATTCGTTGGGCTTCTTGGGTTATCATATTACTATTATGATTATCCTGACCTGACCGGTGCCATTGCTGATTTCGAGGACCTGGATGCAGAGAAAGACGAAGCAGAGGTAATTCTATACACAATCGCCAATTATTCAACTGGTGATACTTTTCTTTGTGAGAGCGGTCATAGATACAGATTCTGGATAGATCCGGGCATCTATGAACCAACCGTCTATATCATCTTTGATTCATTGGGAGGAACCCAACTAGATTTTGATGCGGATCTTCTTAGTGGGAACCCTGATGGAGTCATCTCGCTTCGACCATCCGCAGTAGACCCATGGATTGAATTTAGACAGACAAGCAGGGATATCTTTTATTGGGTATTAGGTGTTGGAGGTCTCTCTTTTGGCGGAATCATCTTCACAGTTTGGTACCTAAGAAAGAGATTTTACTAACGTGCGATAGAGAATCACTTATCAGTCATACAGATGGCTGACTGTCTGCTCTATTCAGTATGAACAGTGATATAGCTATGAATCCCGGAGCAGAAATCAAAGATAGTAGTGAATACAACCAGAAAGGGAAGATTGTAAGATTATCCATCCTATCTGCTCTCAGTAGACTTGCTTTGGCGTTCAATCAAATTGTATTGCCTTTGTTCGCATTGGCAATTGGTTTTGATGAGGCATTCTACGGATTTATGGTAGCTGCAGCAGGCTATATGCAAGGAGTCTTTCTATTTCCTGCAGGATGGTTTAGCGATAGAAAAGGAAGAGGAACAGCTATCCTACTTGGAGGTTCTTTTGCTGGTACTTGCATTATCTTGATACCATTCACAAGCGACCCAGTTCTAATACTTGGTCTCTATGCATTGAGTGGTGTGGGAACAGGTTTCTCCAGGACATCCATTGATTCACTAATAGCTGATTATACAAAGAAAGGAGATGAACGAACTAGGTCATATGGCTATACAACAGCTTTCGCTGTAGTAGCTGCGATGTTTGGTTCCTTCTTCGCAGGCTATTTCTTGGATCCTGTAGCTTTCCCCTTTATCGCTGAAGAGCTAGTGAGATATACTATCTTGTTTTGGATGATGGGCTCTTTCCGAATTCTTACCGGATTGTTTGGAATCTATTCAGAGAGATGGCTTGGGATAAATGATCCAAATGGTATTGTCGTTAATAATATCTCCACTCAAGAAGAAATACAAGTAGCACATGTAGAACCCGAAGAAACAACAGAAAGACAGGATACTGAAACCGCGATACTCTTTGGAATGACACAGTTGTTAATGGGAATAAGCTCTGGGATGGTAATACCATATTTGATTCCATGGATCTATGCAGCATTCAATCCGGATCCAATTGTTCTCGGTAGTGTACCAGCTGTGTCCAACATCACCTTAGCAACAGGTACACTTGCAGTAGGCCTCTTTAGCGATCGAGTTGGGAAAGTACGAACAATATTCACAATGTATATGCTAGCGCCAATTCTCATGCTAGGAATAGTATACAGTCCTTGGTTCCTGTTAATGATAGTTTTCTACGTTGCTAGAGATGCGGTTGCAAATATGAATCGTCCAGCCTTCAACTCTTTATTTATGGATCATGTTGCCATATCTCGCAGAGCACGTGCCTTCTCAATTACTAGGGTTATGTGGCAGTTCCCTAGGCAAACTGGGACATTGCTCACAGCTTTCCTCCTTGTGTACTTCTCTGGAATCGTGGAGTATGGCTTGATTGTATTTCCATTGGCTATGATGCTTTATCCAATTTCAGTGATTCCAATGTATATCGCTGTGAAACGAAATGAAAGAATCTCTAACCTCCGCCAATGGGAGGAAATATCACAAGAAGATCCCCATCTTTCATAAGTTGGGATGTGTCAACAACGCGTATCCCATTAATCATTATTATCTTGGCTTTCTCAGAAGGTATTTTCAGTTTCGAGAGAACCTCGTCAACCGAGCCTATATCTAACTCAAGAGGGAAAGATTCTCCAATCTCTAGATTCATTGGTGCGTATGATCTGAGTGTTGCATAGAGTTTGACATCCACCTTCATTCGCTCACCCTAGTAGTAGTCTACATCCACATCTTTCTTGGTGTATCCATGTCCTTTGAGATGCTGTCCTCCACATAGGAGAACCATATTGAATGGGAATAGACCTAATCGATCTCCATCTGAGATAACATCGTCTGGCTTTACTAGAGTGCCATTGAGAAAACAGTCACCAAGGTCTTTCTTTGTTAGTCCTAATCTTTCTATCAATTGTAGGAAACTTTCATTCTCCTTAGCTTCTAAATGCAACAGAGTGTCTTCACTGGCAATACTACCATCAACTAATTCTCGCAGACAGCCATAGAGATGTATCTCGATCATTTTGTGTATATCTGTCCTTTCCATTGATAAGCAATTGGATGTAGTAAAAAGAGATGAGAGGGAGATAGACTCCCTCATCACCAACTACATTCCTTTATAGACTGCATCGAGCTCCTCATCAGTCACATCGAAAGTAACATTATGAGGAGGTAAAGGCTCTGTACGGAAGAACTCAGGTAACCTATCATCCTTCTCAGTGAATCCAGCGAGTTTGTTGAACTCACGTTCATCCTTCAAGATGGATTTTCCAAATGCTGCAACATCGACATTCTTTCCTAGGAAAGCATCTACAGTATCAGTCATTCCCTTGAAACCATCATCATCATCAAGGATAGCAAATGCAATGAATAGGCAATAGCCTGTGAAGTCGATGTAAGCGGTAGTTGACTGGAACGCCATTGAGAGCTCAGCTTTATTCAATGCTCGAGGATCTGTGACAGTGCCCTTGATTCCGAGAATCTCAGCGGCTATAGTGTAACCAGCAGTGTGATCAGCACCCATAGGCGTTGTAGCATATGTTACACCAATCCCTCGTATTGGGCGGGGATCATAGGCAGGTAATGCTTGACCCTTGACTACAGGTATCCGCGACACTCCAAGTGCCTTTCCAGCAAGCAATGCTCCGGAACAGACTAAATTGCCCAATGCTGATTTCGAATTATAAGCTTCCTTCATAGCTTTAATTGCTCCGGGACCATCACCATACTCGATTAGCCCACCTTCCATCAGCATAGCAATAGTATTTCCAGCTTCAATAGTGTCAAGACCGATATCGTTGCATAGTCTGTTAAGCTCAGCTACATCATGGAGAACGCCTATGTTCAGATTTGCTCCAAGGGCCCATGCAGACTCGTATTCCAGAGGTGAGACATGCATTTTGCCTGTATTCTCATATGGAACGACATTTGAGCATGCCATGACACATCCAGGATGACAGGCATGCGCATATCGCCCTTCAGCCTTGTCGCCGAACTTCGCTTTAGTCTTATCCACTAACTCATGAACTGCTTCACCAGAGATCCTAGCAGCCTTATCGAACCTACCAGAGCTGAAGCCCTTTGTTGGGAGTCCTCCGGATTCGCTAAGGATATTCTGAAGGATGTTTGTGCCATAGTTTTTCAAACCACCAAATGGTTTGCCCTTGTCATCATTTAGTTTACCCGTTACGGGATGTTTATCCAAAGCTTCTCGAAGTGCTTTCCGACCATTCTCAAATTTGTCTGCATCCTTTGGTTTTGGTCGGTCACCTCCCGTATCATCGCTAATAATAGCAATGATTCGCTTCGAACCAAGTACTGCTCCAAGTCCACCACGTCCAGCATATCTACCAGGATCCGAATTCTCGACGTTGTTGCCAAAGATACCAGCTCCAACGAGCATTCGTTGCCCAGCGACACCTGTACCAATAATCCCTGGTTTCGAGTCATACTGCTTCCATATCTTCCCTATCAGTTCATAGAGACCCTTGCCAGCGTAATCACTAGTCTTCTTGATTTCACATTTATCCAGCCCAACATAGATGCTATACCAGTCATCTCCAGATGGAGCGCCATCAATGATTATTCCTTGAACACCAATCCTAGAAAGTCGCGTTGCAGTCAATCCACCTGCGTTGGCCTCCTTAATGCCTCCTGTAAGTGGTGACTTTGCTCCAACACTCAACCTTCCGGATGATGGTGCTAGAGTTCCTGCTAACAAACCGGGTGAAACTACGAACTTGTTGCCTTCTCGTAAGGGGTGACAAGTTGGCTCCACCTCTTCGCGAACTACCTTTGAGGTGAAAGCCCTACCAGCAAGATCTTTGTATTTTGCTGGAACTTCCTCCCACTCGTGAGAAAGGTTTGTCATATCTATTCTTAGTAATTTCCCCATTTTCCAAAACCTCAATCGTCGCAGATAGTATGAATGAACTCCCTAATAATCGATATGCTCCATGATTTCATATCGACGTGTTTTTACATGCATAACGTGAATCATCTCTTAGACTAAAGCGAAGGCCATAAATACTCAAAAAAAACCGCCCCGACCAGAAATAGCCCCCTCTCGGGCTAGTGGAATGAACTCCACACTTGTGGTGAAGACTATGAAAAGGAATCCTACTGGTTGGATGCGCGAGGAATACCAGAAGCTTGTTGATCAAAAACTCAATTGGGTCATTAGAGAGCTTCAGGGTCCAAGCACTCCAAAAGCAAAGATGGATGGCAAAGAAGTTATCATGCTCTGTAGCAATAACTACCTCAATCTATCGAATCATCCTAAGCTAAAGGAAGCTGCATTAGAAGCGATCAAGACTCATGGCGTTGGCTCGGGTTCAGTTCGTGCTATTGCAGGTACTATGGACTTGCACTTGGAACTTGAACGTCGTCTTGCCAAATTCAAAGGTGCTGAGGCATCTCTCACTTACAGCGCTGGTTTCACTACTAATGAAGGATTGATTCCTCAGTTAGTAGACAAAGGAGACGCTATCATTTCTGATGAGTTGAATCATGGAAGTATCATAGATGGTGTTCGATTAACCAAGGCCACACGCTTCGTATACAAGCACAACGATGTTGCTGACCTTGAGAGAGTCCTTGAAGAAGCTGAGAAAGAGAATCCTGGTAAGATGCTAATAATTACAGATGGTGTCTTCTCAATGGATGGTGATATTGCACCCCTCGATGGTATTGCCAAAGCAAGCAAACAATACGGTGCAATGATCTACGTTGATGATGCGCACGGTGAAGCTGTTCTTGGAAAGGGTGGGCGAGGTATTGTTTCACATTTCAATTTGACACATCATGATGTCCACTTTGAGATGGGTACATTCAGTAAAGCGTTCGGTGTCATGGGAGGACATGTTTCCGGTAGCCGAGATATGGTCAACTACGCTTTGAACAAAAGCCGATCATGGCTCCTCAGTGCTTCACATCCACCTGCAACCGCAGCTGCATGCATTGCTGCTATTGATGTCCTAGAGAATGAGGAAGAGCACGTAAAGACACTCTGGGAGAACAGGGAGTACTTCGTGAAAGGTTTGCAGGATCTTGGCTTTGACACTGGATTCAGTCAGACACCCATCATACCAGCGATGTGTGGCGAGAGCTCAAAGGCCGTCGCTTTGAGTGAGGGTCTCTTCAAGGAGGGAATCCTTGCACTGCCAATCGTATTCCCAATGGTTGCCCGCGATAAGGCTCGAATTAGGAACATGATGAATAGTGGACTCACGAAGGAGCAACTCGATATCGCACTCAATTCCTACGAGAAAGTTGGTAAGAATCTAAAGATAATCTAAGATATCTTTCATTTCGGGAGATTCTCTATTGAGAATCTCTCTCACCCTTCTTCTTTTCCTTAGGAGAATAACCATATTGGTTGAATTTTGAATTATTACGTTTGAAAGAAGTGTTATATTCTATTGAAAAAAAGAATAGTTGAGATATTAGGTGAAAGAGAATGAATTCAAGGCGTGATAGTCTGCTGGACCATCCAATTCTTTCAAGTATTCTTGTAGTAGTAGTATACATTGCCTTTCTTATCATTGGAGAAGTAATAGGATTAGTCATCAAAGTTTCATTACTTGATGAAAATGTTCTAGCCTATCAGATCATTAGATTTGCAATCTTGTTTCTTTTAAACGGACTAGTTCTACTTTGGTTTTTTCCAAAGATTATGCATATTCCTGCTGGGAAAACCACCTTCAATAACCTCTTGAAAATCATAAGACTTGATAGAGAATCTTCGAAACCATTATCCAAGAATATTATCTTCGCAATTCTATCTCTTTCAGTCTTCCTTTTTGGATATCTAATCGCAAGCTTGCTTACGGGCGAGTATGTCTTTGATATAACCAGATTACTCGGATTTCCAGATAATGAAGGAAACCTAAAGTCATTCTCATTCATAATGAATCTCATTCCAGGGTTTTTTGAAGAAGTCGCTTTTAGAGGATTGATATTAGTTCTCCTTCTGAGGAAATACTCCGAAAAGACATCAATAATCATCTCAGGCATAATGTTTGGTATCAGTCACTCAATCAATATCCTATTCTATGGGTATTCTTTGAACTCATTGGTCCAAGTGATTTCAGGTATTCTAATTGGCATCTTCTTTGCATATGTGGTGTTGAAATCAGGAACTCTGATTCCTACCATAATAATTCATTATCTTTACAATGTGTTCAGCATTCTATTTGAAGTCTTTGAAGAATCAGATCCAATATTCTATTTCACAATGAAAATCATCTTTGCGATATCCATCCCATTTCTATGCAATGTCTATCTAGCTAGGTATTTCTTTAGAATTAGGTCTCAATCACCAAACCTTAATTCGGGGAATGTATAGTAACACATATGGCAGAAATCGAGCGCAATACAACCCTCCGAAATGTTCTATTGAAGGCAGCCAAGGAGAAAATAAGGGTTCGATTGGTTGGACCTCCCAATACGATTTTATCAGAAGGATTTGTTGATTTTATTGGAAATGGGATTGTAGGGATGAAACATCAGGTCAGTGAAGAAGCTGATGAGTTCATAGTCACCTGCAACATCATCAAAGTACAGATGATTGGAGAATCTTCACAAACCTACTAGGACCCAAAATGAAAATCAGCAGAATCAGAATTGTTGATTTGCGTCCATAGAAATCGCTGCAGGACCTGGTGGTAACAGTAAAATCGAGCCATCATCTCTTACTTTTCGAATGGGCTCTATAAGTCTGAGCTGAAACCCTCGTAATTTGGCTTTGAGTTTGGGTTTAAATCTATAGAATATATTCTCACATGTATCTGCTGTATAACCGAAGTATCTGAATTTAGGGTATGCGCTCATTGAATAATTTTCGAAGCTATGCTCGTATAACTTTGTATCTATATACACTAGACCGATCATTGACACCTGCCGTCTTCTCATCTACTTTATGTTTCATTTGAGATATGATAAAAGGATTGACTCCTACGCAAAAGATTCAATCCTCAATCATATCTTTAGATAGTAAGTCCACCAAATACAAGTAGGATGTACAACATCATTACGAATACTGCTATCATTGCTATGGCTTCAAGATTGTTTATCTTGGCATCATCGGTAATCTTTGTTCTCAGGATAAACAATGTCGGAAATGCGAAGATTACCAAAAGTACTGAGTAGAGATCGATTGGAATACCATGATGCACATCGGTCAAGCCTAAAAAGTAGAGCCTTAGGCCTGAAGCCACTAGAGTGTATCCGAAAATCACAAAGAAGACCTGTACTATTCCACCAAAAGCATTGGATAGCGCGATCTCTATCTGCTCTTTTAAATGGCTGGAAGCAACAATGATATACTCAGGCGCACCAGCGAAGATACACAGCAGGAGAGCAGTTTGAATGAAATTCAATCCCCAGAAGTTCTGTAGGAAATGAGCAAAGTTCGCGAGCGCCTCACCACCAAGATATGCACCTGCAGCGGCGACGAGAAGATAAATCGAAACCGTCTTCTTTGTAAGTGGCACTCGATGGCGTGAAGACTTCTTGTGATGATCCTCATTAACAGCAGTAGGAGGTACTTCAGTTTCGTATTGATCACCAGCTTGAGGAATCCTCTTCCCGTAGTATTTCGTGATTGTATACAGATATGCTATGAAGACTGCAACAAGACAACCGCCAAAGACAAGTAGCTCATCAAAGGTGAAGTAGAAAGTTTCACCAGGAATGACTGGTGTGATGAATACATGCAGTAGCAGCATCGACATCCCAACAGCGAAGCTGATTACGGCTCCAACTGTCAGGAGCTCTGAGCCAACCCACATGATTGCATCGGGTAATCTGAAGTTACCTTGTTCATCCTTTGGTAGGAAGAGACTATAGGTAGCAAAAACGATTGTGTTTATGAAAATCGTTGAGAGTGCTAGCACCCATGCTAATTCATACTCTCCGCCTAAGATTAGGAAAGTGATTACAGCGAGTTCAGGTATGGTTGCTGCAAGACTTGCGTAGATTCCAGAAACGTAGTCGGTCATGTTCATATTATGAGAGATTCCTTCAACTGAGAGTACGAACGCTTCACATGATCCAGCAATTAGCATTACACCACCAAATAGGTCCGTAAAGGCAAATACCTCTTCAGGAAGATGAATCCCTAGGAGCTCTAGGGCAGTTATTCCAAGGATTATTGACAGTCCAATGATGTAGGATATCTGCCAAACTGGTACTCTCTTCATAATATGTCCTCCAGTTGTTTTCCTCATAACATATCGATTTTAAAGATGCCTCTTAGGTATTCAGTGTTAACTTGCCAAAATTGCCTTGACTACCTTTGTTGCTGTTCGCCCTAGTGCAACTATAACGATTTGAATAAGGAGCGCGACGACAAAGATTCCGAAGGATATCGAGAGTAAGAAGAAGCTAAGTGATGTTGCAGCGATAGGAGAAAGATAGTATCTCCAAAACAACCAGTAACCATAGATTCCCATGATAAGAATCAACCCAACAGCTAAACCATAGAGACTGAGAACTGTCTTAACACCTTTCCCAGCCATATCAACTTCACCAATTCCACGGCCAATTACAGCACCTTGTATCCTTCGATTGAATCTGACGAAAAATCCAATCGCTCCGATAAAAACAAGAAGGGTTATCATCGCTCCAACCAGCAGAAGGAAAATGGCTAAGTCTAAGTCGAGGTCTTGTATGAAAGTGCCTCTACTAAGAATGTAGGCAACACCTGAACCTAGCATCATTATTGCTGCGACAATTTCTGTTACAAATGTGATAGTTGCCGTTCCCCTAAATAGACCACCAATATCAAGAGTATCGGGTTCTCTATGGTCTTCTGACATTTTCATTCCTCGGTAAATACTATGAACGATATTACTGCATCATGATATGGTAAAAAGCCTTGTCGAAGGACTTTTCCGCAAGTATGTAGATGCCTAGACTGATATGAAAGCAAGTGTTACATGGATGGAGAGAGCATGGTAAATTATTGGCATGACCTATCTGCAGGTCCAAACCCTCCTAGTGAATTACATGTCATTGTCGAAATGACTAGAGCTAGTAAGAACAAGTATGAATATGATTGGAAAAACAACATCTTTCGACTTGATAGAGTACTCTATACTTTCGCTCCTTTCGATTATGGTTTCATCCCACGAACATTAGATCAAGATGGAGACCCTCTAGATGTGGTCTTACTGATCACAGAGCCCACCTTTACAGGTTGTCTGGTTCATGCTCGACCCATTGGTATAATGGAGATGGATGATGCGGGCAAAATCGATGACAAGATAATCGCGGTCCCCATGAAGGATCCATACTATCGAGACGCCAATAGTCTTGTCGACCTCCCAACAAGTCGAATAGAGGAACTCAAACATTTCTATGCCACTTACAAGATAAAGGAAGGAGGACATGTTGAAGTTCGAAAGATGCAAGATCTTGGAGAAGCATACAAGACAATCAATCGCTGCATCAAGGAATATGATGATTACATGAAGAAGAGAGAATCTGATGAGCTAGATGTATAGCCACACCAAAAGCATCTAAAAGGTGACAATGACGTTCTCATTAACTTCAGGAGCAGAGAACCTATGACCTCCAAACTCAAATGCAGGGCAGTAGTATTCGACTTCGATGGAACTCTCGCAGATAGTATGCCTTTCCTTGAGATGATAGGAGTGCAGGTAATGATGAAGTATTACGGTGTCGAAAAAGAGGATGCCACTCAGCGATATAGATCTACAACAGGATTACCATATGAACACCAAATTGAAACGAATTTCCCAGGGGATACAAGGAATCCTCAAGCCGTTAAGGAATTTGAGAATCTAAAGATAGATAGAATATTCGAGCAAGAACTCTTCCCTGAAACCAATCAAGTTCTTCAGCAGTTGAAAGCTCTAGGAATCGATATTTTCGTTTCATCATCTACATTCCAACCGACAATCATCAAGTATTTTGAACAGAGAGGGCTGGAGGGTTTCTTCAAAGAGATTCTCGGATATCGTCCAGGTTTCGAAAAGGGAATTCATCATTTCAATCATATACATGAACACCATAATCTGAAGCTTAGTGAAGTAGTCTTTGTGGGAGATTCGCTAAAGGATTTTGAAAGATCAAAAGGAATCTGTCAGTTCATTGGTATTCTTGGACTTTTCAAAGAAGACGATTTTGTCAATGCTGGACATATAGGTAATCTTGTCGAGAGTATTGGTGAAGTGCCAAATCTTCTTAGTCCAATTTCGTGATTAGGAGCTTTCATGAACCACTGCTTTTGGTGGACCTTGTCCTTTCACCTTATTCATCTGCTCAAGAACAGCAGTGATGTGTGGAACCATTTCATCCGGAACTGTCACAATATTCTCTTCCGGAAGATCCTCCAAAACATGTAGTATCTTCTCCAAAGTATGTTTCTTCATCTGACGACATACTGCACCTTCCCAAACTGGTATGATTTTCTTATTTGGGTGAGCAGCTTGTAGTTGATGAATCAATCCCATCTCAGTTGCAATTATGAAAGTGTCATTAGGGGATTCCTCAACAGTGCGAACCATCATTCCGGTTGAGCCCACCATATCGGCTGCTTGCTGAACCTCAATAGGACATTCGGGATGTGCTATTGATATCGCATTAGGGTACTGCTCCTTTAGTAACAATAGCTGGGCAACATCGAACTGATTGTGAACATAACAGTGACCTCTGGATTCAATATCAATTATCTCCACATCAGTATGATTACGAACATAATCCGCAAGATTGGCGTCAGGGCCGAAGAGAACCGTTTCAACACCTAAAGATTCCACTACTTCGACTGCACTGCCAGAAGTGCAAATCACATCAGTTTCAGATTTTGTATCCGCAGTTGTATTGACATATACAATGACTGGCACACCAGGATACTCTTCTTTTTTCTTCCGTATCTTCTCTGCATCGACATACGCGGCGAGGGGGCATAGTGCACCGGGATCTGGGATATACACAGGCACACCGTTCGATAATACTGCAGCCATCTCAGCCATGAATCGAACACCTGAGAAAATGATCATATCATAGCCAGAAACCTCAGCGGATTTTCTAGCTAACTGGAGAGAGTCACCAGTATAGTCTGCAATCTGTTGGATATCGAGTGTCTGATAGTTATGAGCAAGTATCAGAGCATTTCGTTTCTTCTTGAGTTCCAGGATTCTGTTTTGAAGTTCGGTGCAGTCTCTTGACATGGTGCTATACACCTGATGTAGCTATTGTTAATTTACTTTTAATGGAATTCCATTCGGCAAATGATGTCTTGCCATAGCTCATTTGGCAACATTTGCCACCTTTCTAAGGCTTACGGATTCTTGTTTTAGGTTGATTTAAGAGGTATATCGCTATTCAAAACATTACTACAGAACACCGGGTGATTCGTATAATGAGAGTTGCAATTGTATCTGGAACCACATCAAACATGATAGAAGATGCAGATGCAATTGCTGAACTTCTTAACAATGGTAGCTTCGAGATAATACAACGTGATACCATCAATGCAAGCTCAAGGGCAAAAGGAAAGGAAATCTCCAAATCAGAACCAGACATTCTCATTGTAATAGGATCAGACAGGACTCTATTGAATACATTACTGTCCATTGGGGAAGAATCGATACCCACCTTACCAGTTGCCTCTAGAGGTCATCCAGGATTCCTCTTTGATGTGACATCATCTGATTTCGAACAGATAATAGATGATCTGTCAGACCATAGATGGACAGAAGAAAGACGAGCGAGATTCTATGCAATCATCGGAAAACGCAGGACACCACCGTTCCTGAATGAGATTGCCATATTCCCGCGAAGGAGTGCGACACTCCTTCGATATTCACTTTACATAGATGAGGAGGAGTTTTGGCAAGATGGAAGCGATGGTTTGATTATTTCTACTCCTACTGGCAGTACAGCGTATGCCATGAGTGGAGGAGGACCAATAGTACTTCACCCAGCAAAGGTCTTGAATATCGTGTCAGTCAATAGCGGCAATCCAGCTAGAAAACCTCTTGTCACTCCAGAAGATGTAAAGGTCGAGATCAGAAACCTAGCTAGTTCTGTTTCAATAGATGCTGTAATTGATGGCCAAACTCGAATACCCATAAAGACCGATGATGTGATTGTTGAGAGATCTGCTTCAGATGCGGTCTTTGTCAAATTCACAGAAGAGAAAGTAGCGGCCCTTCAAGGGAAGATAATGAGAAAGACAGAAGTACGTGATGATAGAACATCAGAACTTCCTCCAAGTGCGAAATTGGTACTCAAGGTTCTAGAATATCAAGGCGCTATGACTCAAAAACGGATAATTGAAGAAACGAATCTGCCTCCCAGAACTGTTCGTTATGCCCTATCACTCTTAGTTTCTGAAGCCATGGTGAAGAAACAAATATCACTACGAGACAGTAGACAGGCGCTCTACTCAATAAAAGAAATCAAAGAATCCTAATCAAATGATGTGATGCAATGAAACTAGCTCGAAGTCTTGCCCCCAAAACAAAAAACATAGTCATTGAGAAATTGATAAAGAACGCAATTGATGCCGCCGATTCCATAAGTCTGGGGAAAACTCCTGACATACAAGGTCCTTTCGGAGAATCAATCGAGCTTCTGTCATATCAACTAGCAAAGAAAGGGAAAGAAAGCATACTAAGTTATTCTAGGGGGAAGATTGCAGACGAAAGACTTGCTCTGATTTTTAGAGATGCTTTGGAATATGAATCGAATGAGAATATTCTGGAAAGCCTCATCCTAGGAACATATGGCTATCTCATTGGACTATATGATGAAGAGGAATTTAGGTACCTGTACAGATATACATTGAAAGAGGGTTTCAAATATGATTACTTTACTGATTGGTTGAAGAGATCGCTGTGTCTTATCTCCTCCACGAACCATGAAAAGCCTGAAGATGTACTCGGTGATATCAGGAGCTGGATAAGCTTCTTGGGAGCACCTATCTATCTTCCCTCAGATTTTATCGATTATTGTAGAGGATTCTCAGTAGACATTGAGCCAATTATAGCGAGTGAAAAGATGCGAATAATGTCATCGATACGAGCCCATCCTGAATATCTTCGAGAAGCTGTTCAAGACAGGAATTTCGATGATCTATATGCTGCAGGTAAGGAATGGGCTCCAGATGTTTTGCTTTCAGATATATTCACAATCTCTGAAGAGAGAGTGTACGAGAATCTTCAGGAATACATCACTGATGAAATGAATGTGGAAAAGGCAATTGAAGTTGCCCAAAAGCAGTTCAAGAAAGTAGGTTTTCAAATCGACGATTCAACAGCAATTCCAATAAAGCTCCAAAAACTCCCTAACCCTCCACCTCCGGAAGCTGTCAATCCTATCATTTTCGAGATGATACCACAAAAGCTCAGGATGCATTTAATGACAGCAGTGGCTTATTCAACAACAATTAAGGAGATTGAAATTGTATTTCTTGGAGGACCAAGGATAGGGCGGAGTGGCATCCTGATTAAAACTGCAACAGGAGGTATCCTCCTGGATTATGGTTTATCGGTCGCCAATCAAACAATTCCTGAGTGGGTGCCAGACTTAGAAACCATCGACACCATTCTTGTATCACATAGTCATCTTGATCATATTGGCGGACTCCCAATTCTCTTTGATAAATTTGATGGGAAATGGTGTAGCACATCAACGACTGGTGCTATAACAATGGCATTACTTGAAGATGCTCTAAAAGTAGGAACTCCACAACCTCCAAGAAAGAATGACAATCTTGACCGGATTTCCAAATTCGATCAGTCAAATGTAGATAAGGTCTCAAAGAATCATGTGAAGCTAGATGTAGGTGATACCAGTGAGGTTGCTCCAGGAATATTAGTGACACCCATAGACGCGTGTCATATCCCAGGTAGCGTCGCATACTTGATAGATATTGAAGGATTCAAAATTCTATATACAGGGGATTTCAATCTTGACCAATCAATTCTCTTTCCAGGTGCTACACTACCAACTGACCCAGAGGTGGTTATCTTTGACGGTACCTATTGGGGAAGAGAAGATTTCAATCGTACTCGAGTTGCAGAACAATTGTCCAGAATAATAGAAACAAAGGGACCTGTTATCATTCCAAGTTTTGCGGTGGGTAGGTCTCAAGAAATCCTCTCAATATTAGATAAACTTGGAGTGACGAATACCCATAATGTGATTGTTGCTGGAATGGCTGAGAAAGTGACAAAGATGGTAGGAATCACTGGTAAATGGGACGGTATGAAGAAAAACAAGACAGAGCTTGACAAAGAAGATGTTCTTGTAGCTGGTGGGGGAATGATGGGAGGAGGATTAGCCAAGTACCATTTTGAACAACACAGAGATAACGATGATGCTGCTGTTGTGTTATGTGGTTACCTAGCACCAAGGACTCCAGGATGGAATCTCTTACATGGATATGAACCTCATAGTTGCCATCTCGAATATGCACGTTTGAGTGCACACTCATCTGCATCGAAGCTCCAGGACTACATAAGTACCTGTCAGGGAAAAAGAGTCATGGTTCACACTCCCACAGTTGAGCAACCAAAGAATTTGATTATTCCTGATCTATTACAGCGAATGAGATTCAATGTGTAAGTAGATCAAGCTACGACCTCAAGCACGCCATCTAGAACTAGTTTCGTTGCAACAAATTTCATGGCAGCTAGGCTGACGTTTACTTTTCGAACCACATCTTCCAATGAGGTAGATCCATCGCAATAATTAACGAATTGAATCACGACAGGGCCATATGGTTTTACATGAGTTTCTGGGTCAGGTTCACCTTTCTTCTTAAGATGACTTTTTGGACCAAGCTCTACTTGAAAGGCAATCCATCCAAATTTTTTCATTATCTGTAGGCATCCAAGAACTTGATCTCTCGGTAGATCAGTTGCCCGAACCAATCCACCCACTGTGGAAGTTCCATCTATTGCAGTCTTAACCTCGACCAGTGCTCTCCCAACATCTCTATTTGCGAATGGCAGTCCTTTTCCAGCCTCACGCGTCCTGACAACATAATCCAAACTAATCGGAACCAAAGGCAATTCATGCAGAATCTTGAAGACTGATTTTTCGAAGATTGTCTTCTCTCCATCCCAATTATCCCATACACTACTGAACATTTCTTCAATGTCTATTAGTATTCCAGCCATCTTCCTTCTGAATTGTTCTTCTTCGCTATCATTTGTTACAATCAATGATAGAACGAAATGCGTGGATTTCTCCACCATAACAAGATTTCCTTCATGCTCGATGGTTTCAAGAGCATCAGTTGTATCTGCAGTTCCATCAGATGAGGAATCGATTCCTCCAAATGAATCCAATGCTGATATCAAGGAGGCTACTGAATTTGTATCAGTGACTTCATCGGTGTAATCCATATGATATGCGACATCAAAGACACCGTTTTGTTGAAGAATTAGAATCATACTGATAATTTTTGTTGGTTGTGCTACTTGTTTTGCGACCAAGGTAGTGGTTGACTCACCTTGTGAAGTTGTTGTTACACCCTCATTCTCTACCTCTGAAGAAAGAGGTGTTGCTTCTGACTCATCAGACACAATCATCTCATCGTAATCAGCTTTACCTTCATCATGGTATGGTACGGATTCAAAACCAGTGTCCCTAGTGGAAGCGGCTGTGCCTTCTTTCATTTCAGGCCTATCAAATTCCTCAGTTCTTCTGCGCACAGTAATCATTTCGCTAATGGGCCTTTCAGGTAGTTGAACTCCAACAGTCTTTGCAGCCACCTCAAGCATGAATCGAATAAACTCCTCTCTACGAGATTTATTGGTAGCAACCATAGCAAAAGTTGGAGCTCCTAACAATCGCTTGATCTTATCCCCTTTCATAGACTCAGGTAAATCCTGTTTATTGGCAACAATGAACAAGGGTACTGCAGGTGCCTCTTTTCTAATATTCCTCAATAGAGTCTTTGTCTGCATGACATTACGAAATGAGCTATCAGTAATCAAAAAGATAACATCAGTACCTTGGAAGTAGAAGCTCCAGAGGTCTTGGAAGACAGCCTGTCCTGCAAAGTCCCAGATTGTGACAAGGAAAGTACCGAATTGAATTGTTTCAGAGGAATCTACAGCAACGTTAATCGTAGGTACATATCCGCCTGGAGCAGGATCTTTTCCAAATAGAAGTCGAAGCAGTGTGCTCTTTCCAACACCACCACTACCAACGAATGAGATCTTGAAGCGGGTGAATATCAGCTCTCCAAGAATATCCTCAAGGTTATCCTTAATGTAACCAATTGAATTCCCTCGAAGAGCAGTGGCAACTCTAGATGCACCTTCTCGAATCTTATGTTGGATGACACGATCTTCATCCCTTCCATCGGTGATAAAGAGCAAAAGAAGATCATCACCTACATGCGAATGGAAGACCTTGTGAATTTCACTGATAAAAACGGGTGTATCTGGAGCAAGACCCTCAGTTGTTTTTAGATCATGAAATCCCCTGAGGAATTCCTGTATGTCCTCGTGACCGAAGTCTATCTTCCAGAATCTTGCATTTACCACAATGTCTCCAGTTGCGATTTCTATTAGCAAGACATTATGGATCATTCATTACTCACCTGTTTCTCTTTTCTGTAAGCTTTCTTTTGGGGTATACAACACTTGTAGTAAATTCATCCCACCATTTTGCAAATTGCACTATGAAGCTTTGGTTGATGTATATCAATCTTCAATGTTTACAATTCCTCTGGAATATAAATCAGATATAACAGTAATTAGTACACTCTGTTGTATCCGAGTTTCTTGACTTATCTGCTTCACGGTATGGTTTCCATCCATCAAAGAAACGATCTGGTCTAGATGAGAATAGAGTTTCCTAGTTTCTTGATCAATATCTCCACATAGGATTGGAATATTGGTTTCAGTGATATCTAATTTCATTTGAATAGATCCCATAGCCTTAAGAAAATGAATAGCACCTAGCGTCATTTTTGGACCTGAACCATTTGCTAACCGAGAGAGTTCGATTGTGCCATCAAGGCTATTCCAAACAGCATGCAGAAAATCACTAACTTCTTTTGATTCGAATCGGCTCCATTCTGGCTCTTTGGATCTGAAGGGTTTTACCTTGCCATGGAACTCCTCAGGCGGAAGAGTCGCAAGAAGCTTTAATGTGAATGGAGGAGAGGAATAGGGATCCTCAGAGCTTGTTAGGAAATCAGGAGATTCATCTTTCCAAAGATCCGGCAAGAATGAGAATTGCAGACGGAGACTTTCCACATTATCAGTAGGACCTGTAACTAATGTGAATATCAAATCATCCACCTCAATTAACGCATAAACAAGGTTTCCCACTTGAACGACTGAAGTCTTATTGGCTTCTGTGCTTCCCATATTGAATGAGGTAATGGCAGCAACAACATTGGGTGCCCGCTTGTAGACCTCATCTTGAGAAACATAATAGTATGTGAAGACAGGGTCACCGGTTAGCTTATTCACTACATAGAATGCTTGATGACCCACCTTTTCCTTCAGAGATTCTGTTTCGTCTTCATCGTCATATTCATCGACAGCATAATCGATTGGCCAGCTTACTTCGGCATATTCGGGGTGCATATCACTTTGTCCCAACATCGCTAAGACCGAGAGGAGCAAATAGGTTGGTTTCTCTGATACTGAATCACATAGATCAATTTGAAATTTGATTTCATATTTCCTCGCTAATTCCAGCTCTTCATCTGATCCAGGAGAGATGAGAATAGGAACAGACGTCGCTTCTTTGATACTCGAAACTATTCCTTGGATTATTGAGATATCGGGAACTGGTTTGCCTAGAATAATAACAACACCTTTTGTTGCGTCATCTAGCACAGATGTAGGACCTGAAACTGCTTCAGAGAAAGAAACCATTCTTGCTATGAGATTGAAAGGCCCGATAGATACAAAGGAGTTCTTTCGGAGATAGGATATTAACTTCTTAACGGCTATACCAGGTTTGTTACTCGGAAGCGGATTATCATCAGTAATGAAGATGATTTGGAATTCTTCCCTAAGAAGATCACTTGCGAATTTCTGGAAGTCTTTACTCGCTTCACGAGTACCATGCTGTTTGATTTGGTTCTTAAGAGTACTAGCCAGCTCCGATATCTTGACCTCTTCATCTACTGTCAGCTCATTAGTATCAAAAACCGTGATAAGAAGAGTACTGGTTTCAATGGCATAGATGCTAGCACTCTGATTGGTTGAAATCCGTTTTATGCAACCGTCCTCAAACTGATCATTTTGCATACGGTCATAGTAGAATTCGAGTAGAGATTGGATAGGAAGTTCATCCTTAGTCCTGCTTTGAAATGAGATCGATGACCACTGCTTAGCACCTACTAAGTCATATAGAATCGATCTCACAATCAATATCAGTTATCCTCGATTTTCGTTTACAAACTCTATCTCTATTGGGCCTAAATCAACTTTCCCCATATTGATACTGTAGGAATTGTTCGTAGGTAATATGGCCCCTCATTAGACGCTGGTAATGACTTGATATCCATGAGGGATCATATTCCGCTTCATGCTGTCCTCCACCAGGTAGAAGACCAGGCAAGTCGCATATAGCATCAGCAACGGATATTGGTGGAGGGTATTCCTGATCGATCAATGAATTCGCATCATGTCTATTAGAGATTTCAGAGAATTGGGGATGTGGAGCATCAGGAACACCACCAGATCTATTGGCAATGATGAAGATTCTCCTTCTCCGTTGAGGAACACCAAATTGCTCGGAATTCAGTTGATACCAGACACTAGCATATCCAAGTGCTTCAAGATTCTCACAAATTGATACTAGTGTGTTTCCTCCATTTCTGATCTTCATTCCTGTTACATTCTCTATTATCACATTTTCTGGCTGCAAGTGTTTGACCAATCTAAGCATTGAGAAAACCAATATGTTTCTTGGATCGGAGATGCTCCATTTTCCAGCCAAAGAAAATCCTTGACAGGGAGGACCACCAGCTAATAGATTCAATGTCCTGCCCTTCAGAGTGTTTTCGGCATCCTCTATGAACGACTCGAATTCCAGTGGATTCCTGAAATCAATATCAAGCACATGTGCACAGGTATGATTGTGAGAGTATGTTGACCGCATGTGAAGTTCCTTGTCTGCAGCTAAAATCACTTTATGCCCTGCATTCACTAAACCGAGTGATAACCCACCAGCTCCTGAAAAGACATCGATGCAGTTTCCAGATTGTATTGATTTCCCGATTGCCCTTGCAAGTAATGGGGGTACGGCATTTCCAATTTGCTTGAACAATGATGTATTACTTCCTAGAAATCTGAAACAATCTGGAAATGATTGAAGCCGTGCTGCCTCTCTGAAAGAAATCAAGCGGTTCTGGCTAGGATGAATAAATGTCCCATTACCAGGTCTGTTGAAATAGGTATTAATTGTGTAGCTAGGCAGATCTTTGCGTAGGCGTCCATAGTAGGTGGTTCTTCCACCGGTCGCCCTAATTTTGGTTACTCGCCTTGATTGCTTCGCTATCGAATGAGGAATATCAGACCAATTACCACCGGGTGAAATTGATTCAATCATCCTAAGATCTAGCTCACTTAGATTGGAGGTGACATGGTTATATAGAACTCGAGAGTCCTCTGCTCCAACTTCGGATTTGATTTCTGTGAGTGTCATAGGATAATCTGAGATAGTTCGTTTCTGCATGAAAGTGTTGTCCTTTTGGAAAACGACTCTAAAGGTATTTGAGAATATCTTCTAGCACGGTTCCATGGACTTGTCGTGATTTCAGGATTCTTTTCGCTTCCATTTTTGAGAATCCATAAATCGCAAATACTGTTCCCTCAATAGCAGGAATTGGATCATTTTGAGGACTAGATATCTCTTTTACATTATCTACAATTGATTCAACCATTTCCAAGTGATGTTCAGAAAATGGATCTACAACTGGCAAATTGGAAATCTCATAGTTTGAAACATGGTTGTTCGAGCTCGATATTGTGAATCTCCAGTTCATTAGCTCAGAATTCATTACACCAAGAAGAAATTCCAGAATAGTATCAGACAATTCATCATCAACAACTAGATAGTTACATGAATTCGCCAGCACTGAACCTGAATCAACTCTTGAGAATTTCAGACGCCAGTGGTTAGCCTGATTCGATATTTGTTGACATGCAATCCGTCTATGGTTGATATGCTGTATACGAATTGAATCTATTTTCGATCTTCTAAATGATTCTAATTCAACATGCTCAGATGAATCTCTACTGGATTCTTCTAGCAAGTTGTATCTTCCAATAACACACCCACGCACCAGTGAATTCTTTCCAGGGCCTTCAAGAATGAACTTCTTATCCAAGGTAAGATCCAGTTCTCCTCTATGGTTCCTCACCCAAGGATAGCTTGAAAGGAATGGAAATCTATGAATCCGCTTTAGCAATTTCCAATCACCTTGACTAATTCTAGGAATAACCATGGACCTACCGAAGGTATTGGAAATATCATTGATATTTAGCCTATAGAATTCGTTTCCATGAACATCATTCAGTGAACGGAGCCCCATACGTACTCCTACTTCTTTCGAGATTCCCCCTTTTTTCACTTGTCCAATACAAACTGATTGCGTCACTCCAGAAAACACGCGTGCAGATTCTGGAAACTCCTCAATCGAAATGAGTGTGTTTCGTTGAATAAGGAAGCGTCTCAAGTTTCTAGCTGAGTAATCAGCAAGCAATGTAGATGGTACAATGAATCCTATTCGCCCACCTTCCTTTGCCAGAGCTAGAGACCTCTCGATAAAGAGATGGTATGCATTTAGCGAATTGGAAAGACTTGCAGAGTATTCTCCAGATTGTCTGAAATAGTCCAAATCTTCCTGCAGACTTCTCTTGAAGAACGTATAATCAGACATTCTCACTTCGGGAATTCCGGAACGAAGATTTGCACGGATGAACTCAGCAATATTTGGTCTGAGTCTGTTGTAGGGTGGGTTGAAGAGAATGATGTCAAATCCACCTTTTTTGAATTGAGCTGGAAACTCGATATGCCACTCAAAAGGAACACGGGACGTAGGATCATCAAAGAATAACGCATGTGAATCCGAAGAAGTGGGTTTTTGGAGATTCACAAGAGCATTCCCTATTCGGAATTGATCTCTGAAATCTTTGAATGTATCATCACCTAGAGTATATGATAGACAGGTACTTGCAATCTCTAATGCAGCTGAATCCAAATCTACACCATAGATGTTCTTGGATAGCAACCCACAGAGTTCAGTTACATAGCTATTATCTTTCAAATGACTATTCAGCCATTGGCGTACCAGAATAAATGACGCTATCAGAAAAATCCCAGGTCCACAACATGGATCAAGGATAGATAGCTCAGGAATCATTTGATTCAAGTCTTTTTCTTCTGCCATGCAACTTTTGATGTAGGGAATGACTGTCTGTTCAGCTATGTAGTATGCAATGGAGGATGGTGTATAGAATGCACCATGTAGTC
>JAEORN010000302.1 GCA_016840825.1 Candidatus Thorarchaeota archaeon
CAGACCCATATCGATGGCTTGAGAACTCTTCTGACAAAGAGGTGCTTGATTGGATTAAAACCCAAAGGGCGTTTGCAACAAGTATCATAGATGAATACAAAGGATGGGATCAAACATATGCGCTCGTAGAAAGATTGCTCAGTTTCGATTCAATTCTTCCGTATTCATTCAATATCAGTGAAACGCTATCTGGCCCAAGATTCTTCTTTCTGATGAGAGAAGTAGGAAAAAGACAATATTCTCTGTTCTATCAAAATGAAAAACAAGGTAACAGAATTGAGCTGATCAATACAGATGAACTATCATCTGAGGGCCATATGGCAATCGATTGGTACTATCCATCACCTGATGGTAGATTTATCGCATATGGGCTCTCAGAAGGTGGTACTGAGAAGAGCGTTCTGCACATTATTGATGTAGAACAGAAGAGAACATTCTCTGAACAAATACCCCAAACACGAATGTGTAGTCTTATCTGGTTGCGTGATAATTCAGGCTTCTACTACACACGCTATCCGCTTCTTGGCACGGTTTCTCCTGATGAGGAGAATTATAACCGTCATATCTACTTCCATCGACTGGGTGACGACTATAAGAACGATGTAAAGGTGTTCGGAGAGGGGACACAACCAAATTCGATACTTTGGATGGTAGCTAATGATTCATGTACAGTCCTCTCAGTCATGGATTTCCAATTCACTAAGTCAGATATCCATATCAGTCCAGTAAATCAAGATAACCCAATATCACTTAGATTCTCTGCTCTAATTGCTGATTCATCGGTACTCAATTTTCCGATAATTTTTGGAACTAGATTATACATCATTACACAGAAAGAAGCACCTAATGGTAAAATCATCATGTATGATTTGAAAGAGTTTCTCCAAGGCGGAGATATCAAAAATCCCAAGACCGTAGTGGAGGAAGATGAGAGTGTCATCACGCCTGATTTAGATAGATTTGTTTTTCTCCCAAATAAAATCGGGGTGGTGAAAGAACAAAATGCAATGAGTAGAATATGCTTCTATGATACAGAAACAAGTCAGCTCATTGAGGAAGTCAATTTCGACACTCCAATGACAGTTCAAGCTATATATTCAATGAAAGAATCCGACACTCTCTACTTTATAGCAGAATCTTTTTTGAAACCCACCTCTATCTATTTTCATGGGATTAAAACCGGTATAGAACCTTTGGTAGCCCCATCACTGGACCTTGACTCTGAGTCTATAGACGTTAGACAGGAGTGGTACGAATCCAAGGATGGGACTAAGGTTTCTATGTTTGTGTCATATCGTGATAACATCGAATTGTCATCTACAACTCCAGTGCTTCTCACTGGATATGGAGGATTTGGACACTCTATGACACCGAGGTATGCTGCAGACTCTTGCGCTTGGATTATGAACGGTGGAGTAGTTGCTATTCCAAACCTGAGAGGCGGCAATGAATATGGGCAGGAGTGGCATCGTGCTGGTAATAGAGAGAATAAACAAAACGTGTTTGATGATTTTATCGCTGCAGCAGAATGGTTGATTGATAATAACATTGGTTCTCGTGAAACACTTGGTATTATTGGAGGTAGTAATGGTGGACTATTGGTCGGTGCTGTGCTTGTACAGCGTCCTGACCTGTTCAGATGTGTTTATTGTTCTCTACCATTACTTGATATGATTAGATACACACGATTTCTAGTAGCAAAACTATGGATTTCTGAGTATGGCAACCCAGAGGTTGAGGAAGAATTCCGCTGGCTCTATGCTTACAGTCCTTACCATAATGCAGCATCAGGAATTGGCTATCCTGCCATATTCTTCAAGACTGCTTTGGGTGACGGTCGTGTAGATCCGATGCACGCACTAAAGATGACAGCAAAAATACAGAATACTACAATAGCGCCGATAGAAGAAAATCCTGTACTCTTGTGGGTGGAAACTGAAGAAGGACATGCAATTGGAAGGTCACTAGAACAAGAAATTGAGGGTAAGACTAGGAGTATCGTCTTCCTTGCTCATCATACAGGAATGATATTAGAATAGGTAATGAGGACAAAAGAAGTGGCGCCCCCGCCGGGATTCGAACCCGGGTCTCAAGAGTGACAGTCTTGAATGCTAGGCCGAACTACACTACAGGGGCTCTTTTAACGACCGC
>JAEORN010000044.1 GCA_016840825.1 Candidatus Thorarchaeota archaeon
GCTGGAATCGTTGCCATTCGTAGAGCAAAGAAGAGCACACTTGAGCAGCTTGCAAAGGCAACTGGTGCTCAGATCGCCTCAAGCCTTGACGAACTAAGTGCTGAGAACATTGGCCATGCTGGAATTGTTGAGGAAACCAAGATCGGTGATGACAAGCTCGTCTACGTCAAAGACTGCAAGGATCCCAAAGCGGTATCAATCGTCATTCGCGGAGGTACTGAACACGTAGTTGATGAAGCTGATAGAGCAATACATGATGCTCTCTGTGTGGTCAGAAATGTTGTCGAGGATGGCTACTATGTAGCAGGTGGTGGCTCAGCTGAGGCTGAAGTCGCTAAGAGACTCGAGGAGTATGCTGGCAAGGTCAAAGGTCGTGAGCAATTGGCTATCGAAGCATTTGCTGAAGCACTCAGGATTGTGCCAAAGACTCTCACAGAGAATGGTGGTCATGATCCCATCGACATCATTACTGAGCTGAACAAAGAGCACGGTGAAGCAACCGGCGTCTGGATGGGCGTCGATGTTATCAAGGGCAAGACTATTGACATGATGAAAGAAGGCGTTATTGAGCCAGTACGTGTCAAACATCAAGCCATACGCTCTGCAGCAGAAGCGGCTCAAATGATCCTCAGGATCGATGACGTGATCGCTGCCAAGGCTGGTGCTGCACCTGATATGGGTGGCGCTGGCGGAATGCCAGGTGGCATGGGCGGCATGGGCGGCATGCCCGGAATGATGTAATATCGAATGTCACTTTAGGAGCCATATTGGCTCCTTAATTTTCCTTTTTTCAGGTGTACTCAAATGGCCAAGAGAGTATTGGTACTTGGGATGAATCCGTTCGATTCAGGAAAGACCGTTCTATCTCTAAAGATATCTAAAACTCTGAAGGAACTGGGAGCTTCCGTGGAATACTTCAAACCTTTTAGTGGCAGTAACTACTGGTACAAGTATCAACACATCCAAACTTGTCAAAGCGAAGGGAAGTTGTATTCATTTGATGCACATCGGGCAAGAGTAGTGCTGGATTCGACGATTCCTATAGAGATTACCAATCCAATACATACGTTATTTGTCCCAGCAATACTGGAAAAACCTGATGAGATTATTTCCCATTCTCTTGCGATGAGTGGTTGGGATTCTATCTTAGCATTGCGTAGATTCTCGAGTCCTGAGAAAATGAAAATCAAAACTGTCACACTGGTGGCGAAGCATCTAATCGACTCTGGAGCGTTGATGTTGACTCCAGAAGAAGTTGAAAATCTCACTCGCGACAGCGACATTATACCATTTGAGTCCTTAGAAGAGGTTCTCTTGTATACAGAACAGGTTCTTGAAGGAGTGCTCGATGCGAGTTTCGACTATATCGAACAAACAGCGGATATCGTCATCATTGAGAGCTTTAACAATACTGCATGGCCTTGGGAAGGGCTTGATAGGGTGGATACTGTCTTGGCTGTAGGGCCTGGGCATATCTTTGTCTATGATGCAGAACGATTTAGAAAGGCTACCATGTTGAAGAAATATAATAGTCAAGCAATCAGAGAAGTGCCGTTCTCCAGAGTAGCAGAACTGATAAAACCTAGAGAGAGAGTACTTATCTCAGCTGGAGAAGATATTCAGCAATGGCAACTTGAGAAAATGGGTATAGAACAAGAAAGAATGATTAAGACCTAATGATGAGAATGAGTTGTTGCGCATGAAAATCACAGGAATGTCACAGACACCAACAGATGAAGACCTCGAATGGGAAGTAATTATCATTGGAGGTGGTCCAGCGGGAATGACGGCTGCAATCTATGCAGCACGTTACGGTTTGAAGACCTTGCTGCTGGAATCAGCAGTGCTTGGAGGTGCACAAGCCACAAGTCCAGGTATTGAGAACTATCCGGGATTCACCTACATCACAGGAATCGATCTTGCTTCAAAAATGAAGGAACAGGTCAAAGCTACAGGAGCAAAGATACGAGAGATCACTGAGGTCAAGAAAATCACTCGCGAGGAAAGTGAAAAGGGACACTTCATTCTGGAAACGCGAAGAGGTAACTACAGAGCACCTTCGATCATCATTGCCACTGGAGGTGGACATAGACATCTCAATGTTCCTGGGGAGAGCGAGTTCACGGGACGAGGAGTTTCATACTGTGCAACTTGTGATGGCCCGTTATTTAGGAATAAGAGAGTTCTTGTTATAGGAGGAGGAAATACTGCGGCTGTAGAGTCGGTCTATCTTTCCGAACTCACAGAAAGCACAATTCTGGTTCATCGACGTGATGAGCTACGTGCTGAGAAGGCGATGCAAGATATGGTCTTCGATTCAAAGGTCGATATCAAATGGAGTCACGTCGTTAAGGAATTTCGTGGTGACGATCTCCTGCGTGAGGTTGTTGTTGAAGACCTGAAAACTGGTGAAGAGAAGGTTATCACTGTTGATGGTGCTTTTGTCGCATTAGGCTCTTCACCCAATAGCAAGTTAGCTATTGACCTCGGAGTAGAAACTAACAAGAATGGAGAGATTCTCGTACAAGCGAATCAGACCACTAATATTCCAGGACTCTTTGCAGCAGGAGATGTCGTTGAATCCATGAAACAAATTGCAGTAGCTGTAGGTCAGGGAGCTATTGCGGCGGATTCCGCATACTTGTACGTACGCGAATTACAAAGAACTGAAGTTAGGGGATACGGAGGATAATCCAAGACTTGTACGGAAATGTCCGTACAATACGTACTTAGTTTCGCACTAGCTTATATCCTACTTCTGAGTTTCATCAATTAGTGAATATTATGTTTGAATGGTTTAGTCTGATTTTTCTGATTGCTACCACAATATCATCGCTGGTACTATATATTAAAAGCGTGCAACCTGCGAAATTGGAGCAAGAGATAGGCGAGATAGCCTATGAGAAGTGTGAGCGATATCGAAAGTATGCATCTATTACATTTACTCTCTTCTTTGTCTCGTATCTCCTCTGCTATCTCTTTCCACTCCAACTACCCATCCCAATCAACCTGCCTTGGGAGTATCCAATATCCATTCTACTGGCAATTCTGATTGCAATTCCAGCTTTCGCTCTAATGGGAATTGGCGTGAGAGATGCTGGAGAGGAAACCATACGACCAAAGAAGGATCACGAGATGTATGGAGGAATCTACAATTGGGTAAGGCATCCTCAATCACTAGGAGAAGTCTGGACTGGGCACATCATGGCATTAGTCTTCAATAGCACCTTTCTCTTCCTATACTCATTCCTCTGGATTCCGGTGTTCTACTACATGTCAGTCGTCGAGGAGAGAGACCTTATTCTTCGATATGGAGAAGCATACATCCAATATCGTAAAAGAGTCGGAATGTACTTTCCTAAAAGGAAGAAGGAGCATTGAGGTCTGGCCCGTATGTTTAGTATAGACAGACGAATTCGTGAAACCAGTTCATTATTCTGGCTGGCCATAGCTCAGTTGATCTACGGAATCATTGAAACGACTGATACTATCACAATTCTACTCATATCAGCTGGACTCGTGCCAAATCTCTATATTGGGTTGATTGATTCGAATCAGACAATTGCCATAATCCTTGACAATACACCTATTCTTCTCTTCCCTATCTTTCTGTTCTTCACGACGCTGAGATTGATTTCAGGATACTGGATATTAAGAAACAAAGTAAAAGGAATTTGGCTGACCCTCTTTCTCACTGGGATTACATTGATTGCGGCATTCTATCTTCTACCTTTGGGCGTTCTTGATATTGGATTTTGTATACCTATTGTATATCTACTCTTCACTGGTTATTTCGGTGACAGGAGGATATTAGAAAGTCAGGAGAATAATCTGAGGTAATGTGCCACGAAAAATGCAGCTGTACATTCTTACCCCTTGGGGAAACGTTAATAACACAGCCGCAATGGTGGGCTCTCGCGCTGAGCGAGAGCTTTAGGCGTCACGATAATTGACCGGGATGATGAAATGAATAAGGTCCAAGTTGCGAGTATAGCATTCGTACTCTCACTAGTTGCAATGTCGTTCATGGTGGTACCAATATCAGCACAGACTACACGATGGCAATCATTAGAGGCATATATGAAAGAACATTACGATGATCCGATCGATAATGGTGAGGGAGGATATACTATCCCTGATTCAGAAACATCGCGACTATATCCAACCATGGGAGCAGTGATGGTTTACGAAGCCATGGATATGTTAGGTAATCGTCCACCAGTCACGGATCTTGTTAAAATTATGAATTTCACAAGAAAGCTTCAATGGAAAAGCGGTGGAGAAGAATACGAAAGATGGGGTGGCTTTTCATTATACATCGCAGGACCTGTAAGCATTGAGAACTCCTATTGGGCAATTCAAATGTGGAACCTAATGAAGGAACAGAGCGATATCCCTGGCATGGCAGCTATTGAATCAATAAACGCTACTTCCGCTCTTATCTTCGTTAACAAGACGCAAACCACAAGGGGTGGGTTTGGTTCAGCTTCTGGAACTCCGCCAGACCTAATATCTACATATCACGCTCTATGGGTAATGAATGAGATGTTAGCAATCACGGGTGGCTCTGTATCAGACTGGCTATGGAATGCAACAACAACTCTTGAATGGATCTTGAATTGTTCAACAGGAGAGGCGTTCAAGCTAACTCCGGAATCAGGCGTTCCAAGTCTTACTGCAACAGCTGCAGGATTGCTTGCACTCGATGAACTCAACCAGCTTTCTGCTCTTGAAGCCACAGAACAGCAAGCAATGAGGAATTGGGTCATTCAAAGACAAGTTACGCAGAGTACCGCAGGAGAATTTCTAGGAGGATTCACCGAGTCAGTTTTAACAAATGACACAAACCTTCATTCCACATATTACGCATTAGAAGTTTTTAGTCTTCTTGGAGGATTCGATTCAATTGACTCAGACCTAATAGCTGATTTCGTGATTGACTGTCAATCACAAGATGGGGGATGGGCTAATGAGCCAGGCGTTGAAGTAGGAACCTTGTTCGATGCGGGACTTGCTCTGAAAATCCTCAGCATATTGGACCCGGTAAATCATACATATCGAAACATGATATATCAGGCAGATCCATACAATCCAGCACCACCTCTAGTTGATTGGAGAATTCTCTTCATAGCAGTATTGATTATTGCCGCTATGGTTGTAGCACTTGTTGCACTTAGAATGGACTAAAATGGATGAATAGGTTTATCTCGCTACACCGCGAGATAGCCTCATCCGGTCCCTTTCCGGTCAAATGGTGTTTATAATGACTGAGCCCCATGAATACAGCGACGAAGAGAGTATTCCACGATATCAACGAGGTTTTGAATGGTTCTCACAATTGGTCAAATCAAAGATGACTAATCGGCCTTGGAAACGATTGGGTATCTTCTCGTTCTATGATGCACCTTTTGCTGAAAGTGATCTTCTGTACCTTTCTCCGAAGCAAGTAATGGCAATAATGGCAAAACAGGCAAAGAATAAAGAAACTTCACTTGTCTTCGTAGCTGATGCTTTAGAGAGAGCGGAAATGGGACTTAGCTCAAAGCAAGGCTTTGATCAGTTCATGGAAATCTTCGATAGCCTCTTTCCTGATGCCGTTAAATATTACTTTGGATCTAAAGACTCTGAAAGAACATTCCTCCACGGTTTTACTCCTCTAAAGATACCATTAGAATGGCTTGTTAGCAGGCCCAATATCTTCGCAGAAGTATTATCAGATGCTTCACCGGTAGGTGAAGAGATAGGACCTGGTGATGCCGCCTTCGAGAACTTTGAGGGTATGCATGAGGTTCTTGTAGAGAAACTAGGCCCTCCATCGTTGACAGAGGAAGTTCTAGGTAAAATAAGGAACGCAGAAGCAAGTGAGTATGCTGGAGAAGCTGTGGGATTGATGACGGTCTTCATCAGTCCAACAACTGCTGTATCAAGGGGAGTAAAATATCTAGGGAAATTTGCCAGTCTTATTAAAGACAGGAGAAAACAAGAAGTCAAAGAAGTATACAGAGAATGGGAGGAAAGAGTTACAGAAGGATATTCGGTAGAGAACTTGATGAAATTCTTTGACGAAGATCCTGAGTATGACTCTGGACTTTCGAGTGCTATAGCTGATTACAAACCAGTCCTTTTGATAATAGAGACACGCGGAACCCTCTATGATCTTTTCCTACCACTTGTTCTTCAGCACCTGGTTGCAGATATCGGATATGTTGCGCCTCAATATAGGAGGAGAAAGAAATCTGATATCGAGAAGGAGGATGAAGAGAAAATTGAGGACGAGACGACCGAGGGCACCCTAACATATGAGGAGCCAGCTGAAACAGGATTACCTCCAGTAACGGACAAGCTAATTCAGGATTTCATCGAGAAGCAGCAAGAAGAGATGGTCCAGAATATTGAGATCTCAGATGATGAGTTTGAAGGCAAACCAGAAACAGTTCTCTTCCTTGATGCAGCGACACATCTATCGAAGTTTCGTCGTTCATTCAAGTTTGCCCTAGGAATACCAGACAAATATCCTAATGTGTCTGTAGCAGCCTCGTTCTTCACAAATAGAGACACCATTTCAGATACACTCCAAGGAGGAGTATTGGAATATATGAGCGAGCGTGCACTGGTTTTTGATCTTCATCCACAACTATTCGACCTTGCAACCTCAAAGATGCCTATTTCAAAGAAAGCTTGGTTGCAGGTTAGATTGCAAGAGATGGATCGTGTTCGAACCGATGGAAACGTCGCATTTCTTGAATACTATGCACCAGAAAAGAAACAACCATGGGTGCTTCGTATTGTTGAAAAACCAGATTTAGGTGCAATAAGAAAACTCCGAGAATGGTTCAGAAAACGGGATTAATATTCACAAAGGGCAATTTATATGGATATCCCGTAACAGATATATCCCTAGAGAGATGGTACATTGTAAGTGTCCGGAGGATTACGATTGACAAAAAGTGATATGACTCAAGCAAGAGTTCTGAAAATTGAGAAAGGAAATACTATTACTCTACCAGCAGATTTTGTTGAAGGAATCTCGGAGTCGTATGGTCTGGCAATTATGATTGTCAAGGACAAGAATGTGAAGATATATCCCGTTTCTTCAGACAAGGTATTCTATCTTAAATTGAGTATCGAGAAACTAAGCAAGAGTTTCTTGGAAGAGCTAACATCTATCTTTGAGCATGCAGGTCTTGAGGATATCCTATTTACAAGTGGTATCTGTCAAGCAGCGAATCAGTGCTATTATGAATGTTACTTCACACCAGAGCAACTAAAAATGTCAATAGACGACTTACGAGAAAGACTGGAAAGAATGACAGGAGTTCAGGAAGTTAAACTCATCAATGTTCCAACATAGAGAACTTGATAGCACTACTAACTAACCTCCGGACATTCGAGAATCGAGTAGAGTTTGAGTAATTGATGTATTATGGTCGGAATTGTATTCTCATTCGATAAAGACTCTGATGAGATACAGAGATTACTGAGATTTCTAAACCATCGAGGAGATACCCAAACCGTAGAGTCTTTTACTTGTCCGGATTATTCAGGGAAAACAACGCTTGTCTTTGGCATAGTACACTCCAAAGATGAATGCGCGATATTTCGAAAGGATGGAGGGATTACGATCCTTGACAGTCTCTTCCATATTTCCCCTCAGAAACTGATACAGATTGAAGATACAATAATGAAAGGACCAACATCAGAAACTGAAGAAGATGTTTTGATGGAAATGCAGGGTGTAATAATCATATCCACCACTCCTGAAGGAATTATGACATGGAGGTCCATAGATGGCCAAAAAGTACTGTACTACGGAAATTCATCTTCATCCATCTTACTCTCGACTGAGAAAAAGGTTCTATGGAGTATGGGCTGCGAAGAAGTAAAACCAATCCTTCCGGGACATCGAGTTTGTATATCTCCAAAGAAAACTTCTCATATTCACACGATTCCTTCTTTTAATTGGCGGATCTGGAAAGGAGATCAAGATCAAGCTCTGAAACTTCTAGGAAAGCACCTTGTAAAATCCATTGAACGCTTGAAAGGATTGAATTGCGGGATTCTCTTTTCTGGAGGAGTTGATAGTTCACTACTTGCACATATATTGAAAAAGACCTCGAGCAGTGTTCAGCTATTTAGTGCAAGCTATGGAGAATCAAGAGATAGTTCTCATGCAAATTATGCAGCAGAATTGTTGGGCATTCCTATTAAAACGATAGAGATGACACCAGATATGATTTGGGAAAGCCTTCCGAAGATAATCTATGCAATCGAATCATCAAATCAAATGGATGTAGAGATAGCACTTCCATTCTATTTCTCATCCATGGCTGCGAAGGAATCAGGAATCGAAATGATTGTTTCAGGACAAGGCCCTGACGAGTTGTTTGCAGGCTATGCAAGACATGTACGGATATTGGAATCAGAAGGTCCATCGAGTTTAGAGAATATGCTCAGAGAGGATTTCTCGATAACACATGAAGCCAATATCGCTAGAGACGAGAGAATAGTTTCGATAAATGGATTAGACATACATTTCCCCTATCTTGATCCAAGATTCAGTGAGCTGGCATTATCACTACCAGTCACATGGAAGATACAACCTAGCAGAAAACCTGAAAGAAAGGTGATCTTTAGGAAGTTAGCTAGGGATCTTGGATTAGACATTGCATTATCTAATGCTCCCAAAAAGGCTACTCAATTTAGTTCTGGGTCTTCTAAGGGAATTCGAACAGCCGTTGTAGCACATGTCAAAGCTTGTAGGGATATGACAACAACAATGATTGATAGTATTGTTCAAGTGGTTTTGAAAGAACTCGGATATTATTTGGGTCAGCCAGATGGGATGTTATCGACAGCTGATCTTGGAATCGATTTGGATCCGACAAAAAAACTCAGTGAATCTTTGAAGTATTAACCACCAGCGATAATCGGTAGAACGATAACCGTATCATTCTCATTGAGAATAGAATCCAGGGACATACGTTCTCCATCGACAAGTACGACATGATCATCAGAGAGATTCAATTCCTCTAAAAGTTGAGCAACGGTCTTTGTTTCACTCATTACTAATTCTCTAATCTTTGATTTTCCGATAGTACTCGTCATTGGTTGCACTTCATTTTCTAATAGATGACATTTCCTTATAGCCTTACTTCAAATAGTAACGAAAGTCGATTTCGACAATATCAGAAGTTTGCCACGACGCCAATGATAAATATTATGAGTTGTATCCAATTTTCGTCGGCATAAGATAAATCTCAGTGTCAAGATTCGGTGAAAGACGTTGAAAGGAAGAGAAACGAATAACAAGCTCTATAAAGGGCAGGGAAACGAACTAGAAAAAACGACGTAAACCGATTCGACATTTAACGTATTATACAAGGAGAGAATACTATGGTCGGAATTATAGGATACGGAGTCTACATACCTCGCTATAGAATCAAGACAGAAGAGATCGCTCGTGTCTGGGGCGAAGAAGGCGAGAAACTTGCTCGTGGTCTTGGTGTCTATGAGAAATCAGTCCCTGGAGCTGATGAGGATGTTGCGACGATATCAGTTGAGGCCGCTCGGAATGCTGTCAAGTATGCGGGCATTGATCCAAAGGATATTGGCGCAGTCTATGTAGGTTCTGAATCACACCCCTACGCAGTAAAACCAACAGGAACAATCGTAGCAGAAGCAATTGAATGCACATATGAGATGACATGTGCGGATTATGAATTTGCATGCAAAGCAGGTACCGCAGCCATCCAAACATGTATGGGACTTGTAAAATCAGATATGATTAAGGTCGGGCTTGCTATTGGCTCTGATACGGCACAAGGAAGACCCGGAGACGCCCTTGAGTATTCTGCGGCAGCAGGAGGCGTTGCCATCTTGATTGGTAAGAAAGATCCAGTTGCAACAATTGAAAGGACCTGTTCCTTCACAACGGATACTCCAGACTTTTGGCGTCGAGAAGGAGAAGACTTCCCAAGCCATGGAGCTCGTTTCACTGGAGAACCTGCATACTTTAGACATGTTGGCGAAGGAGCGAAGTTACTCTTCAAGCAAACGAAAACTACAGTGGATGACTGGGATTATTTTGTATTTCACATGCCTAATGGTAAATTTCCAATAGCGATGGGTAAGCAACTTGGAGTTCCACAAGAAAAGCTCCAAGACAGTCTTGTCGTAGAGAAGATAGGTAACACCTATTCGGGTTCTGCGATGATGGGTCTTGCAAGGATTTTGGATATCGCAAAGCCGGGTGATAGAATCTGCATGGTTTCCTATGGTTCAGGAGCAGGTAGCGATGCATTCGCCATCAAGGTTGAGGACCATATCGAAGACCACAGAGGAAAGGTGCCAACAGTAGACGATTATGTTGCACGAAAGACATACGTCGAATATGCGACCTATGCTAAATATCGTCGAAAGATTAAGGCACTTGGCTAAGGAGGTTTCAAGATGAGTAATAGAGTAGCTATAGTTGGAGTAGGAATGAGCAAGTTCGGAGAACTATGGGAAAAGAATCTGCGTGAGATAACTCTGGAAGCAGGAATGATGGCCATCTTTGACTCACAGATATCTGGTAGCGATATTGACGCTATCTGTGTTGGAAACCAGAGCGCAGGTCGGTTCACTGGTCAAGAGCATCTTGGAGCGCTCGCAGCCGATGTTGGTGGGTTAGGTAAGCTTCCAGCATACAGCGTTGAAGCCGCATGTGCTAGTGGTGGTGCTGCTGTCAGGCAAGCCTACATGTCGATAAAATCAGGTGAGCACGATACAATGCTTGTCTTTGGATGCGAGAAGATGAGTGATGTCAACCAAACTGAAGCAATGAATACAATTAGTGTAGCAGGGGACTGGGAGTGGGAAGGTCTATTCGGTGCAACATTCCCTGCATTATTTGCAATGATGGCGCGAAGACACATGATGGAATACGGGACCACTGAGGAACAACTAAGCCTAGTCACAGTAAAGAACCATGCGAATGCAGCTCATAATCCTTTTGCACAGTTTCAGAGCCCGGTACCACTGAAAGTTGTCATGGGTTCAGGTATGTTAGCAGATCCTATCCGAGTGCTCCATTCATCACCTGTGACAGATGGTGCTGCAGCACTTGTCATGTGTAAGGAGGAAATTGCGAGGAAATATACAGACACTCCAATCTTTATTGAAGCGTCAACTCAAGCAAGCGATACCTTGGCGTTGCATGACAGAGAAAGCATTACGGAGATGCAGGCTGTACAGAAATCAGCAAAGCAAGCCTTAGAAAGAGCAAAACTCACGATCGATGACATCAATGTCTTTGAACTCCATGATTCATTCACTATCAGTGAGATAATTCTAACTGAAGACGTTGGTATTGCTAAGAAGGGAGAAGGTGGTAAAGCACTAGAGGA
>JAEORN010000303.1 GCA_016840825.1 Candidatus Thorarchaeota archaeon
CGCAGTCATATCTGGGGACCGTGCGCAATGGAAAATAGATGTATCTCTAGAACAGAAATACTAAGGAATACGCTTTTTCATATCCAAATAAAGCAATGTCAATATATCGATAATTTTCCTGAAGCAGTCGCGACAGTATTGGAAACTGCTGTGGGAAAGAAGAGGCTAAAGGACTACCAAGAGGTCAAACGGAGACTCTATCGAATCAGGACGAACTTTTTCAGAATAAATGAAGGAAAGACGAAGAAGAAAGATTTCTTTGAAGGGCTCTATCAGAGAATTCAGAACAAAATCTGATATATTATTTGGGTGATTTTCTGAGGGTAACTATGAACTTGGTTCCTTCACTAGGTGTATCTTTCACTCGATCTGTCACTTCAATTGAACCACTATACTTACGAATCATCTGAAGAATCAGCCGGAGGCCAACACCGCCTCCATGTTTTCGTTCAGTGAAGAGAACTGGCTTTCTTGCATCACTGAGCCCAGGTCCATTATCAGCAACTGAGAGTTCGATGGATTTGCCCTTAGTTTTCACGGAAATCCATACTTCTTTTCGATCTGTAGGATTGTGACGAGCTGCATTCTCTAACAGATTCCAAATAAGCTCTCCAAGGAGAATATCAGCTTCTACCCAGACTTCCTTCTTTGGTCCTTGAAGATGTACCTTAGCATCATAGACCTTTTCAAGAACTGTGATTTTCTCAGAAAGAACTGGTATCAAATCTACGTTTAACAATGGAACTTCACGGATTTGGGCAGCTCTTTTTACTTTGGTAATGAGTCTGTTACAGCGCTCCACAGCATCTAGTATGTCTTTCCTTGCATCTTCCACATAGGATTGTGGAACCTCCTCTTCAAGGAGACCGGTACTTGTCATAATGACTTGCAGTTGGTTAGCTACATCATGAGATAAAAGATCTAGATAGAATTGAATCGTTTCTTCTGCATCTTTCTGTGCTTTAATCTCAGTAACAATTGCAAAGGTACCGATGAATGAGCCTGAGCGGTCAAAGAGCGGCGTAGCAGAAACGATGGTTGGCACCAAATCTCCTACTGAGCTCTTCCAGGTCAGCTCGTACCTCTCAGATATACCCTTTTTACGGTCTGCAATTTTCTCCATAATGCTTTCTATACTTAGATCTTTTACAAGAGAGACCCATGGCTTTCCAACGATATTCTCTTGAGATTCATTAATCATTCTGCAGAAAGCATCATTTGCGTATGTTAGGACTCCATTACCATCATCGATGACAAGACCATCATTCATAGTTTCAACAAGGATTTGATACCGCATTTCTGATTGTTCAAGGAGTTCTTGACCTCTCTCTATCTGAGTGATATCTAGGAAGTGAGCAATTGTCGTTGGTTTTCCATCAGAGCCCATAACAACATCTGCACGACCTTCAACTGTCAGCTCCTCACCATCACCACGAATCAAGTGGAAAGGATATACTGAAGGCACTTCTTTGCCGTCTCGTCTGAGTTGATACCTTTCTGCAACCATTTTTACGGAGTCCTTACGCAAGAAGTCTCTAAAATCGTGTCCGACTATATCTTCACGATTGCCACCAAAAATCTTGCATCCCTGATCGCTGATATATTCAACAATAAAATCAGACCCTATTACAGCAAATCCACTAGGAGATAAATCGAGTATTGCATTTACTATCTCGTCGGTCAGGATATACCCGCCATTGAGTTTAATCTCTTTGGAGTCTGCAGGTTTCTTACTCGTGCGTTTACCTGCATTTCTGGGCATAATATATCAGACCTCAAGATTCATTCTCATAATCATCGTGTTCGATAAATTCCATTGTATTACTTGCTGTAATTTCGGGAATAATTCACTTTCTATGTCATATACTTTCTCAAAAAATCTGTGTTGTCATACATATTATCATATCTATCTAAAGGATAGATTTAGATGCCTAGAGCTGAAAAGACTAGTTCCTTTACCCTTTTAGTATTGGCTTTTACTTCATCCCATGTTTCTTCATTATCATCAAAGGGTGGTTCCTGAGGAGGAGGTTCATAGGGAAATCCTGACAGTTCTGACATCACTGTGCCCACGCCCCACAGTAATGAGTCGGGATGATATCCGCCCCCTGTCAGAACACCCATCTTTCCATCACTGTATGTGTGAGCAGCCCTATGAATCTCTGATGTGACATGTCTAATCATATCAGTTGTAATTTTGAGATGAGCAAGTCTGTCCAAATAATGTGCGTCGAAACCTGGAATAAAAATGATGAATTGAGGTTTGTAATAATCAATCAACGGAGGGACAATTTCATCGAACGCATAGCGATAGACTGCATCGCCGGAATCCATCGGAAAATGCATGTTGATATTAAATCCAAGTCCATCACCCTCACCAATGTCTTCAATCTGCCCATCATGAGGATACATCCATTCGGGATCCTCATGAAAAGAGATTTGCATGACACCAGGGTCGTTGTAGAAATATAGTTGAGTGCCATTGCCATGGTGCACATCAAAATCTGCAATGAGAACTCTCTCAATTCCATGCTTTTTCATTTCAAAGACACTAGCGGCGACATCGTTAAAGATGCAAAAGCCTCCACCCCATTCATACTTGGCGTGATGAAAGCCACCTGTGGGTGAAACGAAATGGTCTACGAGGCCGGATAGAACAGCCTTAGTACCTGTCACAGATGCGCCAGAAACTAATCGTGAATTGAAATAGATGTCCTTGAATCCAGGAGTATCGATATCAATTTCCCCAATTCCGGTCTCGGAAATTCTCTTGACCTCTTCAATGTAGTCTTGAGCATGTATGCTACTCAACAAATCCTCCGGGAGCAACTCAGGATTGATAACCTGAACATTGGGAACCCCAAGAAAACCCTGTTCTGCCAAAAAATCGTGTATCATCTTGAAACGCCCAACTCGAATTGGATGCTTTCTCCCAAAGTCGAATGTTTCAAGAAGCGGACTCCAAAGAAAGCCAATTCTGCAATCTACTTGGTTTCTCATCATTTTCCTCGAAATCCTAGCAAACTTATATGGCTATGCAACAAGTTTGCACAAGGTGCTATTAACGATTTGAAGATTCGCGAAGTTGCAAGTGTTCCTACTGCATCTAATATTTACTCAGTTTATGTACGACAGAGAAGGGACGCGAGCGCGCAAGTCTTCTCATTGGATTATGGTGATAGACTCCGAGTCTTTGATGCCAAGGGCACTCTAACAAGTACCCGAAAATGGAGCAGCAAGGTCAGATGCATAGCAGTTGCTGATTTCGAGGGTGAAGGTCAGGATTCACTCGTTGGTGGCGTGGGAAAGAAGATCCTGGTCGTAGATCATAGAGGTAGTCCTGTTTGGAACATAACGCTTGAGAGTGATGTAATAGCATGCGATGCTCGTGATATTGATGGAGACGATGCAGCTGAAGTTGTTGTTGCGCTTCAGAATAATCGAGTAATTCTCTATAATGATGATAAGGACGCTATCTTCACGAGAAATATCAACGAACCGATTTCAGATGTATGGCTTGAAGACATCACCAATGACACTGAACTTGAAGTAGTCATTGCAGAGAAGACTGGAACTATCACAATCCTGACATCTGCAGGATACTTCCTGCGCGAACTTCAACTGGGAAATAAAATCACTGTTTTTTCGGTCCTATCATTTGAAGACCGCAAGCTCTTTGTCACAGGAGATTTGTCTCAAACTCTTCGAATCTGGGACATTGATGGGAATGAAATAGCTAGAATTGATGAAAGTGATATTCCAAGGGCTATGGCAACGGGTATTCCAGATGAGATATCAAACATTGCATATCTAGTTGTGAGTACAAAGGACAATAAACTCAGTTTTTGGGAAGTTGAAGAATCTGGAAAGGCATCAAGGAGCGAGAGAGTGATTCTCCAACAAATCGGTTCAACTAAAGAGATATTGTATCGGAGAGCTATCAAATGCGGTAACTGTGGAGCACCGACATCACCAGAAGCTCCGAAATGCACCTCATGTGGAGCTCCTCTCCAGATGATAGAGGAGTATGTCATTGAAGAGTATATCCAGGAAAGCATTGATTCGATCACTTCCAAACATAATCAAATCAAACTGAAGGACTTAGATCGGATACTTCGAAAGACTCTTCCAAGACCTGCAGCCTATAACTTGAAACGAAGTCTACAGGCAATGATCCAAAGTGAAGATATTGATGGACACCTAGATGGTAACACCTTTGTTAGAACAGAGCCAAAGAAACGGAAGAAACTTGTGAAGCTTGAGGAGAAGGATATCAGGAATGTTCAGACAACACTGCTTAGTCTCC
>JAEORN010000304.1 GCA_016840825.1 Candidatus Thorarchaeota archaeon
CTACATATGTTGGAACTAGCGAGATGGGACTGGCATCGACAATGATTGCATTATTCGCAGTCTATCTTGCCATAACATCTGGATTCCTTGTCCTCTCATTCCCAGCTGTCATAGATGGAAAGTCTGCGATAGGAGCAATCAAGACTTCAATCAGACTAAGTACGACATATTTCGATAGAGTATTCTCTGTCTGGCTCTCGTTCTTAGGAATTGCTCTCTTGCTGTTCATTCCTGTCATCGGCCCGCCACTTTTAGCATTACCATCCATGGATGCATTGGCAACAAACTTCGGTATCTATACAGGATATGCGTTACTTGCAGGTCTATTCACATTCTTCGTGTTTCTACCTGCCTTGGTGATAGGAATGAGTAGAATCTACATGATACTGGTATCTGATAATCTTTCAGACCCAGAGATCTACGAAGATGACACACTTGATGATGTGAACATCCTCGGAGGTGATTAGGAAGTGTCTCCCAAGAAACGCGTCCCTCTCAAAGAAATCGAAGTGGTATCTGATCCTAAGGTGATCAAACTCATGATGGAGCCAACTAGAGCCGCAATTATCAAGCTCGTAGCTTCAAATGAGATGACAGTAAAGCAACTATCGACCGAGCTTGGGAAGAATCCCGGTACAATCCTACACCATATCGAGAAACTAAGAAAAGTTGGAATTGTCGTTGAGGTTCGAACTCAACAGACCCCAACTGGTATTGTGCAGCGATATTACCGTGCAAGGGCTCGAGAATACCGATTAGGTATCAAAGAGATGATGCAAACCGATAATGGTGTTGCTAAGTTTGCGGAGGACCGTTTGAGATCAATAGTCCGAACGCTAGCTGTCTTTGGCATTGAGATTCCCGAATCTCAAATTGCTGAAGGCACACAATTACTTAGAGAACTAATCGAACGTGAGAATGATCTGATATCGGAGATGCCGATAATTGATCAACAAGCTCATGATAAGTTGTCTAAGCAGGATCGAACAGATGCGACTCGAATTCTTCGAAGATACATACTTGATCAAGATCCAATGTATACCGAGTTACGTAGAGATTGGCACAGATTCCTTAACCGTCACGAACAAGGTGCAAAACAATGAGTAATTATGAAAGAAACAATACAATGGTTGCCTGCGTTATAGCTTTTATTATCGTAGGTGGCGCCGCCCTAGGAGCTATGTTCTTCCTCGGCTCATATAATTGGGATTTCCCCAATATATCTCCAATCGATTGGGATGAAGGTGAGCAATTCGAATTCAGTCGAAATGAAACAAGTATGCCCGCCACAGTGACACTCAATATCGATGTTGCAGCAGGAGGCATACTTATCGTTTTTGAAGATGATTCAGAACTTCTATACGATATCTCTATGTGGGTGCCTAATTCTACGCTAGTAACTCATGGCGACCCTGAAGTCACTTATTCTTCCAATACGATTGGTTTGAATTACCCTGCTGCTGGAGTGAATGTCACCCTTGGAACAGGAACCAAATATGTGTTAGATATTGCCGCAACTGTTGGTGGTGTCGCACTCATAGTTTCAAATAACGCAAGTATTGGAGATGTTGATATCGAAGTCACAACTGGTGGTATCTCTCTTGATATCTCAGACGACATCAGAGTGTCTGGTGACATAACCTTTGACTTAGACACAACAACCGGTGGAATATCAGTGGAAGTGAATCTTCCGTCTTCTGTTGCCGGACAGTTCAGAGGAGCCACCAGTACTGGTGATGTTGATGTTACAGCTGTTGGCTGGGAAGAGATTAGTTCTACATACTATGAGACCTCAGATTTCAATAGTGCTGCAGATCGTATCTACGTTAGCGCAGACACAAATACTGGCGGGGTTTCTGCCACACTATCATGATCAGATGAAGGTGCAAAACAATGAGTAATTATGAAAGAAACAATACAATGGTCGCTTGCGTCATCGCCTTCATCATCGTAGGCGGTGCCGCCTTAGGTGTTATGTTCCTATTAGGTTCGATGAACATCGTTCCATTCATTCCCAACAATAATAATTGGGAGGACGGAACTTTGTTCGAATTCGAACGTACAGGTGAAGCTATCCCTGATGATATTACTGTCAACATAGATGTTGGAGTAGGTGCAATCTTGGTCGATTATATTGATGATCCTGATTTGACCTATGCAGTTTCTATCTGGGTTCCGAATGACACACTTGTGGAGGATGGAAATCCCACCGTTTCGTGGGGTTCCAACTCAATCACTATTGATTATTCGGAATGTGCAGTGAATATCACTCTTGGAACGAATGCTACATACGCACTAGTACTTACTACCTCCACAGGAGCCATTGCCATTGGTCTTGATAGTGGTGCCAAGGTTGGAGATATTGATGCTACTACCTCGACGGGATCTATCGTTCTCTCAATGAGTGATGATGTCGTGCTTGAAGGTGATATCACCTTTGACCTGCATACCTCAACAGGATCCATAGTATTGGCAGTGGATCTACCACTGGATGCTGGAGGTCGATTCACAGGAGATACTGGGACAGGTAGTGTGAACGTCAATCCAATCGGATGGGCTTCTGTTACTACCGATGTATATGAAACATCAGACTATGACACAGCAACCAACACAGTGACAATAACTGCCACTACTGGTACTGGATCGATTAGTGCAATTCTAAGTTAGAATCATTACGGAAATATGGGGGCTTCATTCCCCCATTCTTTTCTCTCTTTTTGTATCAAAAGCAAAGATGTATGACAAAAGTTATCGCTTGGATATGCAATACGCATGGCATGGTCGCAGGAAATAGATTCCTTGATATCGTATCCTCTGTCACAGATAGAGGTCTCTCTTTTACCTTCAAGAAACAGCCCTATACTATCCTCTACGGAAAGGAATATTGGAATGCCACTCCTGAGCAAACTAGAATTGCTCTGAGGGATAATCTCGCATTAGCCACCACGATGCACCTACCCATCGTCTTTTCCAGTCCTGGGATAACCTATGACACTCCACGAGCCATGCTAATGCCTCATTTCTTCGAGAACTTTGTCAGGGATATCCCATCCTGTACCGAGGTTGATGGCACTGATACGAATCTCCTCATGCAGCAATTCTTCAATACGAAATATCTGTTCACCAAGGATCCCATCAATCAACCCTCTGATGTTCCTGTTGCTGATGCTGGACGAGCCATCATCGGGATGAGCTTTGGAAAGGATAGCCTCCTTACCTATGCCGTTGCGCAAGAGCTTGGACTTGACCCTGAGATAGTGTATATCGTTGAGGAGAGCATGACCTACGAGGAGAAGCATAAGAGCGCACTTGGTGAGCAATGGGCCAAGGAATTCGGGAAGCAGATGCACATACTGCACCACGATACCGGTAAGCTTCGGGACTATAACCATCTCGGATTGCCCTTCTCAGAATTCGGATGGGGTTTGCAGACAACCGAGTATGCTCTTGAGATGATACCCTTTGCATACAAGCTCAATGGAAGATATCTCCTGTTTGGTAATGAGCAGACTGCATCAGAAACCTACATGGATGAGAAGGGAGAATGGACAGTCTATCCTTGCTATGACCAATCGCATGAATGGACTGTTCAGATTGACCAGATTACTCAGAGGTTCTCTGGTGATTCCATTCAAACTGGAAGTTTAATTGAACCATTAATGGATATGATGGTTCAAAGGACGTTAGTCCACAGGTACCCTGAGATTGCCAAGTACCAAATGAGTTGCTTTACTGAAACTGAAGCAGGACGGGACTATCGCTGGTGTCATTCCTGCGGTGTCTGCGCCAAGATGTACCTCCTTTGTGTTGGGTCTGGAATGGATCCGAGCGATGTAGGCTTCAAGGAGAACATGTTAGATGGAACTGAGAAGGTTCATCATTTCACCTTGTTTGGAGGTAAATCTAAGCTCACCTATGCTAATACAGCTACTGCTCGAAATGAGCAGCTCTTTGCTTTCTATTCAGCTGCGAAGAAAGGCGCAAAAGGATCCCTCGTTGAGAAGTTCAAGGGGTCTGAGCTATTCGAAGAAGCCAAGGAACGAGAGGATGAGCTCTTCAAGACCTATATCTCCCTATACGAACCTATTAGCGTTCCACCAGAGCTGAAGGATGCTGTCATGTCGATTTACAAAGAGGAGATTGGTTCATTCGAGCTTTAGATTTTGAACAGAGTGTGAATGTTTTAAGGAAGTATGCACAACTGACATGCGATTATATCATGCGCGTAGCGATTGTTGTTAATACTAGACTTCACGATAATGAGTTCGAGGTTGAATATGACCCGCCTCATACTATTGAGCTAATACGACATGGAATTGAAGCAGCCGGACATGAGTGTCTTTTCATTGAAGCAGATGAAAACGTTGCCGAGAATTTGAAGGAGCAACGCCCTGATCTCGTCTTCAACCGAGCAGAAGGGGTAAGAGGGGAAAGCCGTGAGTCCCATGTGCCTGCAATCATGGAGATGCTTGGTATCCCCTACATTGGCTCAAATGTCTTGACAACTGCTGTAGGGTTAAACAAGGCATGGACAAAGAAGATTCTCCATTACCATGGCATACTTACACCCCGTTTCCATGTGACTAACTCTCTCAAGGACGCACAGGGACTTGATATCATCTACCCGTCCATTCTCAAACCAAATGAAGAAGGCTCTTCTGTTGGAATTAATGAGGATAATGTAGTACGATCTAAGGAGCAAATGCTTCGAAAATTGGAATCGATGTTGAAAGAATATCAACAGAATATATTGATTGAGCAATTCATTCAGGGACGAGAATTTAGTGTCGGGATGCTTGGTCGTCCCGAAAAAGAGCCAGAGATTCTACCGATTACAGAAGTAGACTTCTCACGACTTCCACCTGAGGTAGGAGGAGTATATGGACAACGAGCCAAGACAAAATATGATGAGATTGAGAACTACAGTTGCCCCGCGAAGATTTCTGAAGAGCTCAAGAACCGACTTGAAAAGACCACACTTGCAGTTTGCAAGCATCTTGATATCGTAGACTTTGGGAGGATCGACTACAGGATGGACGCATCGGGAGATCTCTACTTCCTAGAGATTAATCCCCTACCTGGCATGGACTTTGATATGGAAAACAAAGACTTCTCATTCTTCCCATATATGGCTTCCAAGGCAGGATACTCTTACAATGAGCTCATGAGGAGACTAATCGAGTCCGCATGTTATAGATACGGTCTCTGAGGAATGACCACGTGAAATCAAATGATAGTACGACACGATCTGCCTTGAATATCTGGAAAGAGATCGTACCAACTGTAGATGAACTACTAGGAAGAGAGTCTCATATCATCTATCCTGGAGGGACAGATCCGTACTATCAGTGGTTCGTAGAACTTGAATCAGATGCCTTTAGGTCTGAGCTACGTTATAGTGCGGAAGAATTGGAAGAGCGGTTATCGAATGATGATCTTCTCTTCCTCTTCATTACATCCTCAAAGGGACGAGAGGCTGTCGTACTTGCCTATGAGGACCCTGATAATCCCGGGAGTGCACTCTATTTGGACACAATCGCTGTCAAGACAACTGGACATGGCCTTGGCTCACTGCTCATGAAGACTCTCATAAGATATGCTATAGCCAAATCCTATAGTCGGGTGAGACTTGATACAGAGGATATGAATGAGAAGGGTCAAAAGCTCGTCAAGTTCTATCAAGGTATTGGGTTCACTACTACCGAAACGACAGACGATGGCAATGTAACTATGGAGCTTACACTCTGACCTACTCAAAGTTCCTTCCTGTTAGGACTGCAACGAAGGTGCCCTTAATTGTTACAAAGTTGTCTGCTAGGTCAGATATTACCGCAAGTGTGCTCGCTGATGCAGGGAGAACATACAGTCCTTCTTCTTGTCGAAGAACCTTCGCGAACTCCATCATCTTGGACTCAGAAGCGTAGTCCGCAAAGCCATTCGATTCGTATAAGGCATCTAAAGCTTCCTGACCATCATATGAATGCCAGTTGGTCAAAGGTTCATTGAATTTGGTTTCCTTGATCTCATCTCTCCCGAGATCTACAATCTTCCTACTTTTCACCTTCCAAGATTTCACAATTGGATTTCCACGTCTAGTACTGGTAGCAACCATCTTTGGGATATGAGGTATCTTTCCGGATTCAAGTAACCGTTTGAATCCTATGTGAATGCCTGCGATTGTAGTACCGTTTCCAACAGGGCAGAACACATAATCTGGAGCTTTTCTAATATCCCGATATATCTCGTTTGCAATCTCACCATAGGCATCAAGGGATATTGATTTCACAGAATCACTACCCGGGTTTGCATCGAACCAGCCATTCTCTTTTGCCTCTTGTATTGACAGTTCGACCAGATCCTCATACTGTCCAGGATGGAAATGCATTATTGCCTCAGCTTCATGCATACGCTTCATCCTGTCCTTAGGAACGTGATATCCCTTCGGAATGTAGATATGAGCTGGAATCTCATAGAGCCTCGCAGCCCAGGCAAGGGCTGTGCCAAAGTTGCCACATGAGGCAGAAGTGACTGCAGTAGCTCCGATATGTTTTGCGTGATCCATAATAGCAAGAGCTATCCTATCCTTTTGGGTGCCTGTGGGGTTTCCTCCTTCGAATTTTAGATATAGCTTCTCACATCCTACTGCTCTCGCAACATTCCGTGATTCTATAAAAGTAGTCGACCCGAGGAACTCTCTCCATTTTCGAGAGCCGTTCTTTTTGGCAGCACTGGCTTGCCCACTTTCGTTTTTGCCAGAATCCTTTGAGTCACCATTCATATTAATTCGTGCCTTACATTACTTCTACACAGTAGTATATTAACTAATTTCTGGCTCAATCACTTGCTCATAGCCTTTTTGCTCGAGCTGAGCATTCAGCAGCCTTCATTTCGTCCTTCAGGTCTCTGAATAGATCAGATGCAACCTGCCACGTGCGCTTTGCCTCTGTATATCGTTCGAGATTCTCTAGAATCATCGCTCTATAGTATAGATGTTGAGGATTATCCGGTTCATTTGAAAATGCTTGGTCGAAATCCTCTAATGCTTCATTGAACCGTTTTAACGAATAGTAGACCAATCCTCTTTGATGTGCCACATTTGGATCGTTTGCATCTAGAGCAAGTGCGGTGTTGAAATATTCAAGCGCAAGATCCTGCTCATCCATGAGCAATGATATCTGTCCATTCTTGACCCAGCTTTCAACCCTCTCTGGATCTGCATGAATCGCTTTCTCATATGCATTCGCTGCTTGTTGATATGATCGCATATGTCTGTGTACATCGCCCTTTTTTATCCAAAGACTTGGGTCATCAAATTTCACACTAACTGCCCTATCATAGAAGTAGACAGCACGGTCATAGTTTCTCAACAAGCTATAGAGATCACCGAGTAATGCTAATGCATATGGGTGCTCTGGGTCGGCCTCCAAAGCCTTCTGTAAGGTTGCTTCGGCTTTTTCGTATTCCTTTTGTTCAATGAATATCTTCGCCATCTCTTGGTAGAGAGTAATGAAGGGTGTACCAACAGTTTGGGCTTTGCTCATCCATTGAAGAGCTCCTTGAAGATTCCCCTTCATCTTATGATACAAACCAATTCCCATGTATGCTCGGCTATTTGTCCTGTCCTCTCTAATGGCCTTATCAAAGTCCTCTTTTCCTTCTTCCAATCTATTGAGTTCTATCTCACACAATCCTTTGAATGTGAGTGCTCTAGAATTCTCAGGTTCAATACCTATGGCTGTATCTAAGCACTTGATGGCATCACTGAACTCTCCCGCCATGTAGTACGCGATGCCCATATGTAGCCACGCTTCTACTCGCTCAGAGTCAAGTCCGAGGCTTTGTTCATATAGAAGTATAGACTGCCCATACGACCCCTCCTTTAAATGGAGATTCCCTATCCTATAGAGCAGCTCTGGCAATCGCTCATTACTCTTGATGGACTCCATTACTTTGCGCATCTCTTCCTCTAATTGTCCCAGCTTCCTTCTGTCTCTAGTCTGGATGGCAACAGGCCGAATCATCTCTGGCTCAATGACTTCCTCTACGCCTACGTACTCTAGCTGATTCATCAACGAGTCTAGTAGCTCTTCCCGTTCCATGTGACGCGCTTTCCTGGAAGTTCCCCTCAGTGCGAACCTGCGAATACTTTTACTAGATTCCCATTAAATCTTTGCTTTTTGGGTAAATATAGCAAGATGGAATGATTCCATCTATGCTACTATCTTCACGGGCCGAAGGTTGACGACTCGATGCTCTCCTTCTATGCTATCGTACTCGAGCATCCCCACAAGCTCACCTTGTGCGCCTGGTTGAAGCTCGAAATCGAGCTGTACGATCGACAGAGTATCTGGTTCTACTGTACCAATCGTCTTTGTCTTGATAGCATCAGTAAGATCAGGAATGCCAAGTATCACCATCACATTGGACATAGCATTCTTTGAGCCGTTCCTGATGACCACACCAAAGACGACCTTGCCTTCTCGGATCTTGTACTCTACTGCGATATCCATACCTGGCTCGAGTCCCTCACTAGCAGGTTCTGCTCGCGTCACGAACTCCATCGCCTTCCTACGGTCTCTGATACGCTTCACTCCAACTGCGGCGACAAAGGCCAGTGCTATCACTGGAATCAGCTGCCAGCCCCAATGGATGGTCGGCCCAAGGAAATCGTCAGGGTCAAGGATGAAGTCACCATCAGAGTCTGCTGAAAGGGGATTCGTTCCGTAGACGAAGATCTCATCGTAGTCTGACAATCCATCATGATCTGTATCCCAATAGGTCAAGTTGGTACCGTACGCACGTTCCAGCGTATCATTGAGCATATCATTGTCAGAATCGATGCTTAGGGGATTGCTCTCATAGACCTCGATCTCATCGTAGTCATTGATTCCATCATTATCGGTGTCAGCGTCGATGGGCGAGGTGCCATAGATCCTCACCTCATCATAGTCTCCGACACGATCAAAGTCAGAATCATAATACCATGGATTTGAACCATAGGTGATGACCTCTTCGTAGTCGTTTAGCCCGTCTCCTTCGCTATCAGGATTGGTCGCATTCGTATTGAAGATACCAATCTCTTGCGAATCGCTTAGATCATCTCCGTCTGTATCCTCAAGCAATGGGTCTGTTCCATAGGTCCAGTATTCCAATCCATCCTCAATGGAATCACCATCGGTATCTTCATCTAATGGATCAGTGCCTATATCGACCTCTATGCCATCGATCAGGTCATCATTGTCTGTATCCTCATCGTCAGGTCTGGTTCCGTATACCCTGAGTTCCTCTAGGTTTCCAAGTCCGTCGTTATCAGAGTCATAGACAGAGTCCAAGATACCTGTGTAGGTCATGTTAGTCGTCGGGTCAGTGAAAGTCAAGGTCACCTCTTCCCAGTCTGACAAGAGGTCACTGTCAGTGTCGTTTAGGAGCGGATCGCTCTTCCACTTGTTTATCTCGACGCCGTCCTTGAGCTTATCGTCATCTGAGTCAGAATCGAGCGGGTCTGTCCCATACTCATCCACTTCCTCGAAATCTGTTAGTTCATCGTTGTCTGTATCATCGTCTAATGGATCAGTATGATAGATATGGACTTCCTCATGATTGGTTAGTCCATCGTCATCCTCATCATCATTATAGTCCGACTTGCCGTCATCGTCCGAATCCTTGTCCCTGGGATCTGTCTCTGTGAGGACACACTCCTCATAGTTCGTAAGAAGGTCCCTGTCCTCATCATCGTCACCATCATTGATAGAGTCGTTATCAGAATCAGCATCTCTGGGATCCGTCTTTGTCAGGAGGATCTCATCCAGATTGCTCAATCCATCCTCATCAATGTCCCAATCCGCATCAGATACACCATTGCCCTGTGTGCTATAGGCAAGCGGATCGGTCAGTGTCTTATTCACTTCCATGAAGTCGGTCAGATCGTCTCCATCAGTATCCTCTTCTCTTGGATCTGTCCCCAAGATCAGCTCCTGGTTATCTAGGAGACCGTCGTCATCAGAATCATCCTTCAATGGGTCTGTATTATGAGTGTTCACTTCAGAACCATCACTCAATGTGTCGGAGTCTGTATCCCACTGAAGCGGATCAGTTTCGAATACTGAAATCTCATCGTAATCTGAGAGACCATCATCATCCGTATCTGTATCATTCAACAGAGTGAAGTAGGTCCGTGCCTCCTCAGAGTCCTCTAGCCCATCTCCATCCGAATCCCTATTGTTGGGGTCACTAGAGTAATAGAAGAGCTCATCCCAGTCATCTATGGTGTCGCCATCAGTATCTGCCTTATTCGGGTCAGTCCTTTCGCTGAGGACGAACAGCTCATAGTAATCGGATAGACGGTCACCATCAGTATCAATGAGTGTACAATTAGTTTCATAGACGTATATCTCATCGAAGTTGGATATTCCATCTCCATCCTCGTCATCAAGATCGTCAGGGATGGTGTCTCCATCGCTATCGACTTTGTTCGGGTCAGTGTGACTATTCCAGACTTCGTCATTGTCCGCAATGTTGTCGTCATCTGTGTCTTCGTCGAGAGGGTCTGTTTCGAAGATATTCACCTCGTCCCCATCAGTCAACGAATCAAAGTCACTATCTGCATTCGCTGGGTCGGTCCCGTTCTCTAGTTCTTCCTTATCATTCAGTCCGTCATTGTCTTGGTCCGCTTGGGTCGGGTCGGTCTCATAGATCTTCCATTCATCCCAATCTGATAGACCATCTCCATCGGTATCATTGTTGTTGAGGTCAGTTCCGAGCTCGAGCTCCTTCTTATCGTTGATATTGTCGCCATCACTATCTGCAAGATTCGGGTCACTGCCATAGGTGTTTATCTCTGAGCCGTCCGAGAGCTGGTCACCATCGCTGTCCCAGAGGGTCGGAGAGGTCTCATAGACATAGACCTCGTCATAGTCTCCTATACCATCTCCATCAGAATCGGTACCTGTTGGGTCAGTATGCCAGATCTCATCTTCCTCATAGTCAGTTAGACCATCATCATCTGTATCCATATCTGTGGGTGAAGATCCTGCAGTGTATACCTCATAGCCATCTAAGAGGGTATCCCCATCAGTATCATTGACCGTAGCATCAGTATGCCATCCAAAGACTTCTAGACCATTTGAGAGACCATCATCATCAAAGTCCTCATCGTAATCGTTAGTTCCATCGTTATCAGTGTCTGTGTCATTTGCTAGGTAACCTAGGTCAAGAACCTCAAACCCATCGTAAAGTTGGTCACCATCAGAATCCTTCACAAGTGGATTACAGTTGTAGATGAATAGTTCCTCATAATCTGTTAATCTATCATCATCAGTATCATTCAGTAATGGATCAGTTCCATATGTATAGACCTCTGGACCATCGAATATCTCATCATCATCAGTGTCCGAATCTCCTGGTGATGTATCGTAGATATCAATCTCATCTCCATTCGAGATGCCATCATGGTCTGAGTCTAGGTCATAGTCAGAGGTTCCGTTGAAGTAAGTGCTCCACTCAGTCGGGTTCGTGAGAGTCACGTTATTCTCGATATAGTCATCCAGATTGTCGGAATCCGTGTCATTGAGAAGAGGTGACGTACCCAAGTCGTTGTACTCCTGACCGTCTAAAAGCAGGTCACCATCCGTATCCTCATCGAGTGGATCCGAACCGATGGTCATGACCTCTAAACCGTCTTCTATGCCATCACCATCTGTATCTGCGACTGAGGGATCTGTCTCGTACTTGTCGACGATACCATCTCTGTCTAGGTCTTCACCATACTCACCTAGGTCCCATCGACCGTTATGATTGGTATCATTGAATCCATCGAACAGGCCATCACCGTCTGTATCAAAATTGGTGGCGTTAAGACCTATGTCAATCTCAAGGCCGTCACGGAGCATATCGCCATCGGTGTCTCGTTTTGTAGGATCAGTATCATAGGTCCTGATCTCCTCGAGGTTTGTAAGACCGTCATTATCCTTGTCGTCAGCTCCATCCAGAATTCCATCATCATCAGAGTCACTGTCTAATGGATTGGTCTTGACATCTAGAATCTCTTCTGAATCAGTGAGTTGGTCATTGTCAGAATCTGCATCGAGAGGATCCGTATAGATATCAGGATCAAGGTCCACCCCAGTAAGTCCATTTGGATCGTTTATGCCGTCATAATTCATTTCTTCCAGATTGGTAAGGCCGTCATTATCAAGGTCTTCCTCCCAATCAAGGATACCATCGTCATCAGTGTCATTATAGGTTGGATCTGTCTGGGTCTCAAAGACTTCGAACCAGTTCGGGAGCAGGTCTCCATCCTCATCATCAAAGTAATCTGAAACCCCCACGGCACCTCCTGAGTCCCATAGGGTTGGGTCAGTATAGGTAATGTACAATTCGATACCGTTGGATAGGTCATCATTATCCAAATCCTCGTCATAGTCTGTAATCGAGTTATCATTGGAGTCCTCATCGTTGGGATCTGTACCGAGGATATTCACCTCGTCCCCATCTTTCACTCTATCATCATCACTATCAGGGTCTCGAGGTAACGTATACGTCACATAGAGTTCCTCATAGTTGTTCAGACCGTCAAGGTCACTGTCCTCAAGGTCATCATTCGTTGAATCCCCATCTGTATCAGCGAGGATAGGTGAGGTCTTGGTCCAGTAGATCTCATCACCATTCGAGAGATTATCGCCATCAGTATCGAACTCGTAGTC
>JAEORN010000305.1 GCA_016840825.1 Candidatus Thorarchaeota archaeon
ACAACTGCTAGGTTAACCCAAGCTTCTTCAAATTCAGGATCCAATTCAAGAGCCTTTATGAACTCAGAATGAGCTTCTTCTAATTTGCCATGCTGAAGTAATAATCGTCCACGTTTGTTATGATTCAAGGCCTTATGACTGTGAGTTGGAACGTTTTTCACTCTCCATATTGTAATAGTTTGGCTCCTCTGATTCTGGTGTAGTCAAAATCCTCTTTATGCTCGTATACGATTATTGCAGCAATCATGCTACTTGGATGATTTTGAGAATCTAATGCATTATCCTGATTCATTTGTGGAACTACCATCCTTTAGCTTCATGGGTAATCTGTCAAACCAAGGAATGGACCACATGGAGTTCATCATTACTTCTCCCGGATCATATCCCCCAGTTGCATTGAGCCTAGCCTTGATGACTTTGAAATCAAATGAATGAGCTTCGCAAAACTCTTCAGTCAGTGGAAGGTCACTATCATAACCACTCGGGATTCTATTGTTCTTCAGGTTGAACTCTATGTAGTTGAAAAGATCATCGTAGTAACGAGGATTCCCTTCTCCTTTTGACCTGGAAATACGTAGACAGGACTCGCATATGATTCCAGATTCTTCTCCAGTTTCGACTAAGAATGGGTACCCACATCCTCTGCATTGAGTCCAGTAGCATCCACCAACTGGAGGAGGAAGGATACGCATGTAATCAGCATCTGTCGATATGGTGGCTTCAAACCCTCCGTTTCGAAGATAGTTCACTAGAGCAATTAAGTCTGATAACTTCTCGGAAATCTCATTGATATTTCGAGCCTCGATGAAAGAAAAACGGATATCAATAAAGATAGGATCACATTCTTTGCAGTAGCAGGACTCCTTTGCCAGTCCACTCTCTTCGCAGAGTTCTTTTTTCTTTGTCATGATTCTGTGTCCTCCTGCCTGCCTATATACTCGTCATCTAACTGAGATTTGATATCACACTCTCTTGTGAGATGCTTTCTAAGCAAGGTTTTCCGTGACCTTTTTTCATTAGTTCTAGTTCTGGATTCCACGACACTGTTTCGCCTCATCATATCAGATATAGTTTCAAATTCAATGAAGAATATTCACCACATCATGGAAATCCAACAAGGAAACATCAAACAAGAAATCGGAATATGATTAGTCCTTCAACACCTAGTTATCAACTATCCATGTTCAGAATTTACTAATGAGTGCTATTGCTGGATTTCTGCATAACATCAAGTGTCAGAACTGCAATTTTCGATCTATTAATGCTACTCATCTTTCTATTCCTTTTAGGTACAACAGTGTTGTGGTCAAATCGCGTCCCGCTCACTACTTACACATTGTCACTTCCAACTGTACTAAAACAAGAATAATGGCTGTCTTTTAATCACCATGATTTTTATAATAAGTCATTAATATAAGAACTAAGGGCATCTCATGATATGGTTAAGAAGTGAACCTACTCGAAATGGAATGATACTATATCGAATGAACTACAAGGGTAATGATATTGCTATTGTTTTTCCAAACTACATGGCGGCTGCACTTTCTGGACATGAAGGAGAATTTTCTTCAGCAGTCTATTTGAATGGAAAAATTGTTTCAACGCATCAATCCTTCATTAGTCATGCCCCTGGCGCAACGTACATTTCTGGAATGGCAAAGCACTTTTTCAAAGCCAGAGAGAAAACACTTTTCTCTTCCATCGAGGTGCAGTACTCAGTTGTCTTCGGAGGAACTCCCATCATGCCAAAGATTGATGTTCTTCGAGATAGAAAATTGATTGCTACCACTGACCGTTCATTGTAAGTTGTACAATCATAAGCAACAGAGTGTTGTACTCCCAGAAAACAACACTATGTCTTAATTCAGACTGGATCACAGAGAGTAAACACAAATAAGACTAAGAACGATGAGGTAGATACCACTTATACAAAGCTGAGGGCGCGATAGATGAAACTTTGTATTAATTTGGCAATATTGCTATTCTTGGTTTTAATCTTTGTTCCAACATCTATCAACTACAGTATATTAGAAAACCAAATGGAGCAAACCCATAATAGATTCGAGCTTTCAGATATTGAATTCGGGTCGTTAAGTGCAGGAGAATATGATATGTACAACTTTGTGGTTCTGTACACAGCCACGAAATTACTCCTTTCATTGAATGGCCCCTCTGATGGGGACTTTGATCTATACCTTCGCCTGAACCAACAGCCAACTACATCTAACTATGATTATTGCGCTACTACTACATCTTCTGATGAGACAATAACATTGAACAATCCTGCAGCAGGAGCCTGGTATGTGATGGTATATGCATACTCAGGTAGTGGTCAGTACTCATTGACATTGAATGTTGATTATCCTGAAACAGAAACTAGTGC
>JAEORN010000306.1 GCA_016840825.1 Candidatus Thorarchaeota archaeon
TCAGATATTTGAGTCACGATGATACTGTAGGTCCTAGCAGGAGATATTTGAATGGCTCGCAAGGCCCCAATTCTGTTTCACAGATATCCAGAGCTTCAAGATAAAGTACCATGGATTCCAATTGGAAATCTACCAACTCCAACTCAAGAGCTGTCTGAGTTGGAAGCGATTTTGGGTTATCAAAGTATTTGGATTAAAAGAGATGATCTTACTGGTCGATTGTATGGCGGGAGCAAAGTAAGAAAGCTCGAGTTCATTCTGGGTGATGTGATAGAGCATAAGAAAAAATGGATTCTTACCTTTGGAGGGCTGGGAACGAATCACGGACTTGCGACTGCCATCTACGGACGTGAACATCAACTCAAGACAGTATTGGCATTAATCGATCAACCAGTGACTGCTCATGTACAGGACCAGCTTCTCCTGTTTGATTACTATGGAGCAAAGATATCGTATGCAAAGAACAAGGTAGGAGCAGTTCTAAAGGCATTGTGGCATCTAGCCACGAAGAGGGGAGTTTATTTCCTATGGCCTGGTGGGTCAACAAAGATTGGGAACTTGGGCTACATCAACGCAGGACTTGAATTGGCAGAGCAAATCGAACAAGGAAATCTACCTTCACCCGATCGGATATATGTTGCACTGGGTTCGATGGGAACATTTGCTGGTCTCTTTATAGGATTGAAGCTTGCTGGTTTGAAAACTGAGCTTATTGGAGTTCGAGTCACTGATTTGGGCATGACAAATGAGAAGAACACAGCAAAGATGATCAATCAAACTCTCAAATACCTTAAATCCCTCTCAGACTCATTTCCTAAGTTTGAGATTAAGCCCGAAGACCTGGAGATAAACCATGATTATGCGGGGCTATGCTACGGATCTGTTACAGAAAAAGGGTTAGAGGCTGTAGATATTCTAAAGCGTACTCATGATATTCAGATTGAAACGACATATACCGCAAAGGCATTTGCATGTATGATCGATGATATCAAGGCGGGGAGGGTTGGGGGTGAGTCGATTCTTTTCTGGAATACCTATAGCTCTGTCGATCTGTCGCATATAGTTCAGAATCATAGCGATTATTCGAAACTACCCAGATCGTTCCATAGATTCTTCTCTAATATTGTGAGCATCAATTTGGAATAATGAGATGAGTCAAGTAGAAGTCCCTACATGACTCATTCGTTTTATTCCGATTTCATCTCCTTCTTCCAAGGCGGGACTATGAACTTGGCAAGGATAATAACAGGAAATGCGATAATTGCGCCTATTACAAAGGGAATTGCATATCCAAATTCAGGAACCATTATACCAAGGAAGACATTACCAATTCCACTCTGACCGAGATTTACTAGGGAAGTGAAAAGTGCGAAGGTCGTTCCTGCTATAGCTGGAGGTGTGATATTCATAGCAAAGCCCATTATTGCTGCAGTAGTCATCCCACTCCCTAATCCAAACAAGATCGTCGTCGCATATGCTAGCTCCATATTCCCAGCGGAATTCAACCCCATCAATGCAAGAGATATGGCATAGATTGGGGCGATGACATAGACTCCGGTTCGATAGTCCTTGAAACGATCATATGAGAATCCACCAGCAATCCCTCCTACAAAGAAGAATACAGACCAAACAAGTACGAATATTCCAGCACCTGTAGAATCAACTCCAACAACATCTTCATAGAATAATGTGATGAAATTCGTACCGACTCCAAAGATGAAGCCTCCGCCCAGAAATGCTAGGAATGCAAGCCACAGATAGGAGTGTTGCAGTTCAGAAACTAGTACACCAAATGTTTTCCTATAGTCGCGGGTCTCAATCACGGGTTTTTCTTTTGCGAATATGAACCATATCAGATTGCCAAGACCAGCGATGATTCCAAGTGTTATGAAAGCTGTAGGATATCCATATACAGGAGCCATCAATGTCGTTACTAGTACACCTATGACAGAAGCGATTCCTTGAGCTCCCCAGCCCAATCCCATCATTGATCCTCTATCAGATTCAGGAGTAACATCAACGGCCCATCCATCAACCGCAACGTCTCCAAGATAGAAACCCAAAGTTGTGATGAATATGATTGTGATGAAAAACAGAGCTTCAGTCGCAAAAGGAAGTAACAACCAACCAACAATAATCAATGGAATTGAAATCAGGACATAGGGTCGTCGGTGTCCTAATCCCCCTAGTGGTTTCGAATCAGACGCAAAGCCATAGAAGACCTTTAGATATCCAGGAATCGCGCCAAGGGCAAGAATCAATCCTACTAGAAGTTCGTCAAATAGAATTATGTCTCTTAAGAATAGAGGTAGAAACATCAAGATGCCTGTTGTTGCGAATCCTTCAGTCGCGTAGTAAAATGCATAGAGACCCTTGAAGAGTCTTGGTCGATAAACAAAATTTGATGAGGAGTCAAGTGTCATCCAATATACCTCGGAATACCATATACGAGGGAACATAAGTTAAATATCCGAGATAAAAATGCTAGGTTAATCCTGCGTAGGATGTAGACTTAATGGGAGCATACGATCATGTGAGAGTCCTATCTGTAGATATAGGACCTCGTCCCACTGGATCTGAAACCTGTCGTCAGGGAGCAGAATACATCCAGTCAGCACTACATCAAATTGGCATTCAAACTAAGGTCCAAGTATTCAAACTTCGTCCCAACTTTTGGACAGGCACTGCACTCTTAGGTGTTCTATTCTCAATTTCCATTTGCGCTACATTCTACTCATACTCACTACTCTCACTTGGGCTTTCAGTTCTTTATCCACTTTTGGTAGTGTTAGAAATCGATCGAGGAAAAGATATCGCATTGCGCCTATTTCCTTCGGCGATCGGTCGAAATGTTATGGGCATTCAAGAGCCGATTGCATCACCAATCCATAGGATTCTCATCTGTGCACACCATGATAGTAAGACACAAGCTATTCCTATTCACTTACGAAGGATTGTCATAGTATTCTTGTTCATCTCAATGCTATTCATGATGTTTGGCTCAATGCTGCACATTGTGATATTGTATTTTCTACCTGACTATAGCTTGATTGAGAATCTTATCTATATAGGGATGTTATTTGCAGTTCTCTATCATCTTCTTTACATATTCGTCAATTTATTGACTAGATTTATTGAACAGAGTCCAGGAGCTGAAGATAATGCCGCTGGTGTTGGTCTCGCATTGGAACTTGCTAGAAAGGTCAAATCAGACCCTCTGTGGAAAACAGAGATGTGGTTCCTATTCACTGATGGCGAGGAGATAGCTATGAAGGGAGCACATGCTTTTCTTCAAGAATTCCAAAAAGAAGTCGATGGAGCAATGGTCTTCAATCTAGAAGGAGGTGGGACAGAAGAGCCCATCACGTATTCTATCAAGGAGAAGTCCATCTTGAAGGCCAAGTCATCTGAGAAACTTGCTAAGATCATCAAAGATGTCGCGGAGAAGACAACAGGTATAGCTGAACCGATGTCGGATACTACAACAACAGATGGATATGTATTCGCCAAAAATGGATTCGAAGCTATTACAATCTGGAGATACAAAGAAGAAGTGCGAGATGTAGCACATACATCAAGAGATACTATCGACAGATTGGATTCTGAGATTCTTGACAATACCGTGGATTTTCTTGAAGAGTTAGTTCGGCATATTGATAGTACATGAACTCTAGAGGTTGTGTATCGAAAAACAAAGCAAAAAACATTAGGCAGATTAACCATAAGCATTCTGTGGGTAGAGGTTTGGAAAAGCAGGATTGATCATATGAAGACAGACAGAGGGAGGGTAATAGCATTATCTTTTGCTTTAATGCTGATTCTACTATTACTATCTCCTTCGATAACCTTATCCCAAGTTGCCGGGGAGTTGAAGGAAGGCCCATTCGTTGATGAACTGGATTACTATTTTTTATCACAGAACGATCAACAAGTGATAGCCCTACAAGAGAATGATGTGGATCTAATTGGAGGAACAATAGACCCCACATTCATAGA
>JAEORN010000307.1 GCA_016840825.1 Candidatus Thorarchaeota archaeon
AAGTGCCCAAAGTGTGGTCGATTGAGTGTTGACTCAAGGACATCTAGATTGGGTATGGAAAGCCCTATACCCCCTCCAATTGATAGAGTTGACGATGTTTCCGCAAAAGCGCCAATTTCATCTACAGATTCAAAAGCTCCCACCTCTCAAGAAGACATAGACAAGGGCTCTCCAGGAGAGGCAAAACCTGACAGCTTCTATGCTGTTGCTCCACAGACTTTTTCCAAGTGTCCACAGTGCGGTGGTCCAGTTCAATATGGTACCTGTAGGGACTGTGGATATCAGGCACCGTCAAAGGGTAGCAAGTGTGGAGGTTGTGGACCTTGTGTAGTCTTCCTTTTTCTTATAGGATGGCTATTTACGCTCATAGCATTAATCTAGTCACAGTTCCATGTACCTGCGTCGACGTACGACTCTGTACATGACTGCGATTTCGAGCGAGTCCAACAGCTACAATGAAGTGAATAATAGTGACACCTCCTAGAAAGGATCCAAACATTGACATTCTCAAGGATATCCCATTCACAGCTCGACTCATGGCATACTACAGAGCTCAGGAGAGCATTAAGGATGATGCACTTCTTGTTGACCCATTTGCTGCGCTTCTAGCTGGCAACCTCAGTGAGTATTTTGGAAAATACTCTCGTCACTCTCAGAAATCTGACTACCCTATTATTCGCTCATACTATATAGATGAGCATCTACTAAAGCCATGGTGCACTAGGAATAGTACGTCTCAAATTGTTCTTCTGGGGGCAGGGCTAGACAGCCGGGCCTACTGGTTTGAGCCCCTTCGAATGAATAAGCATATTCTCTTTGAAGTGGATTTTCCTTCAGTCATCTCCTACAAACAGAGGATACTCAAAGATAGTCAGCCACTGTGTGAACTCAATCGCGTTTCAGCAGATCTATCTTCGTCTGATTGGGCTGAAGGTCTTATGAGTGCTGGGTTCGATTCGAAAGTTCATACCTTCTGGATTCTTGAAGGAATTGCATATTATATCGAGCAGGAACTAGTAACTCAGCTTCTGAATCAAATGAGAGAAATGAGCTCTACCCAGAGTATGATATTTGCAGATATTTGTGTTCCAGCACTTGCTGAGGCAGACTTTGGAGCCTTTATGGCGCATTTCAAGTGGGGCCTAGACATAAAGGAAGTTTCCGGATTCTTCGGTGCTTCTGGGTGGGATGTAACTGCATCCTTTGCTGACGACCATGATGAAGGACGCGATGTCGGCCAGCGTGGACAGATATTTGTCGAAGGAACTGTAGGAGAAATAAAAGCTGATATCCAATCACCCTCAAAGGACACCATTGGATTAGCCCAATTAGGTTTGATGAATATTCTTTCTGATGTGGAAAATATCGTTGCCACCTATGCTAATGACCATGAAAGAGCATTACAGATGTACATCGATTTTATCCGGAGAATGCATGAACCCATGAGCGTCACTATTAAGGAGAAGTACGACCCTGTATCTATCGGTCGAATCTCTCCTCGACTCCTACGCGATCCCTTGCAGAGCGGAATCGACCAAGGGCTTTTATCCTATGAAGAGGAGGAAGCCCATGTTCTTGGTTATCTCAAGGCTATCCTGAGCCTTATCTACTGTATTGGATCTGGAATAGACATCTATCAACTCTCCGATACGCAATTCATCAAAGAAGATCAAAAAGTAAAGAATATCCAAGATCTCCGAAAGCTTACTGAACTCGTTAAGCATGAGATTAATATTTGAAATCAGATGCTAGTCTTTCGATATACTTGTGTGATTACTTCGTGCATTTATAATCTGAAGTATTTCTTAGTTACCATACTACCCACCTTTTGAACCATTTCAATGCATTATAGACTTGTGCGGGATTCGTATCTTTTTTAAAACAATTAACTAAGTATTATATGGAACCCAAGAGGTTCCATGAAGGAAAAAAATGATGCAAGTAATGAAACGCGATGGATCTCTGGAAACTTTTATGCCAGAGAAAGTTGTTGTGAGTATTGTCAAATCTGGTGTTCCATATGAGGAAGCAAGAAGCATTGCAGACTCGCTATCTCGTCGAACTGATAGCAAGTTGGATAGCTCCACAATTAGGGAACAAATCCACTCTGAGTTGAGATCACGAGGATTCTCCTCCGCTATTGAGCATTGGAACAGCTATGATGAAACTCGAAGACACGCCTCGTAAACACACATATTGCATTATAGCAAATTCCTCCCCTCCTATCTTAGATTAGAGAGGATGTATACTGTATAATTCCTCAGAAGCATATTCTGCCTTCTGAGGTCTATCGATTTTTTTGATCGCCTATCTGGAATTTATCTATCATAGATTGATTGCAAGAACTCAATACTCCGAGCGAACAGCGCCTGTTTATATTCCACTTCGTTCATCATTGGGTGGTCAGCTCCTTCCAAGATCCAAATCTCTTTCACTTCAGATCCTAGTGCATCATAGATTCTCTTGGGGCTACTAGCTGCCACCATACTATCCATAGAGCCTTGAATGATAAGAGCTGGACATCTCACATCCTTGAGAGATCTCTTTAAACGCTTTATACCATCGAGCATGATGAAACCCACTGATGTTGGCAGATACTCATAACCTATCCATCCTTGGTCCTTTAGCCACTGTGGAACCGGGGCAGGATATCTCTCTGGAATCGCTCGCCTAAGAAGAGGGATCTTGTTCAACACTGGGAGAATGGATATCATCCGCGTCTTCACTGTGAGCGGTGCGGCCCAAGTCACTATACCTGCAACCTCTTGTCTTTCTGCAGCAAGAATCAGTGTTAGGAGTCCTCCTGCACTATGGCCAACGACAAAGACCATCTTACATGTTTGGAGAAGCCTCTCTAGACCATCATGTGCATCCTTGAGAAGATCTTCGAATGTCACAGACTCCAGGTCTTCAGGTTTTGTTCCATACCCACTAAGTGCAGGAAGCCAGACCGTCATCCCTGTTTCTCCGTGCAACCGGTTGGCAAATTCCTTCAAATCCCACGTTGTTCCACCTCCACCACCATGAAGAAGAAGGCATCCCCTATCGTTCCCCTCAAGAAGAAGTGGCTCTGCTCCGGGTATGAAATCTCTAGTCATTCGACGACTCCTCTTTGAATCGAATCAACCTTAGCTCTGTCGTGCTAATGAGTCATTCGGGAATCGCAGAATGACTTAACTTCGGAAATCTTAAGACATACCAGTATGAATAGATACTATCCGATTCTTCTACGATTGCAGTTTCAGACATGTCTGGACATTCACAGTGCATTGATTTCTTCAACGCCTTGGGTGAAGGTAATAATGTCTGAAGAGACTGAGAAACCAAAACGAATGTGTAGCTATTGTGCCGTAAAGCCAGTGAGTAGATGGTGAATTGGATTCAAATACAGCTACTGCTCTCTTGAGTGTAATGCTATTGAGAACTATCGGAAAGTAGCACCTTCATCTTGTCTTTTTGGTCTTATCTTCATACTCTATGTCATTGGGATTTCAAGAGTACTTATGGGCTACGTTGACATTCCTCTAGATCTTTGGGTAATCGCTCAGTTTTTGATATTCGGTTTCTGTTTCGTCTATGCAACCACTTTCTCCATCGTTGGTTATCGGGCTGCTAAGGAGAAGCGTGAATCAGACCACCCAGAGGCCTTACAATAGATCATTTATCATTCAACTTGCTTCTCCCGCGCAGTGAAATCTGGGTCTATATCGACCTTGCGAAGTATGAAGGCAGCAACTAGGAGAAATGGTGCGAAGACTGGTCCCCACCACATCAAACCCCAGAGCTCATTTCCCGTTAGGATCTCAGAAAGGTACATGAAACCCCCTAGAAGTAAAGCGGAGGCAGCCTGGAACATATTTAGAGGAACGCCAATGAATCCTGTATAGATACCTGCTCGACTCTCTCCCGTCTTGAGCTCATCTACTTGAGCGATATCTGCTGGGACTACATAGCTCATGAGATAGTATATCGCCATTCCAGCTCCCACTGGTACGAAGAACATGAATGCGACTAACGTATATCCTATCACTCCACCGAGGTCTCTTAGAAATGGTGTAAGGGGCGTAATGATAGCTAGGATTCCGAGACCTATCATCAAGGATTTTCTTTTGCCAAGACGTTTGATTCCAAGCAACCATAGATAGAAGCATACCATCGTCGAACCAAGCATTGCCAATGCTGGAGGTATCAATGCCTCAATGGTGTCAAGAAGAAGTACTTGTTGGATGAACCCTACCATTTGCTGAGTCAATGCAATGAAGGTGAAGGAAAGAAATCCTACTACCAGTGTCCACCTTACAAAAGTCTGATTCCCAATTGCAATCCTTGTTTCATCCCGTAGACTTCTTTGGATTGGTGGAATCTCCTTTTGGGCTTTAATCATGGTCATGGAAGGAAGCATGAAAACGAATGTGAGTCCGCAAAATAACAGTAGCAGGCCTAATCCAGTATCACTCAATCTGACTGGTATCTCCTCAACAAAAAGCAGTGGAGTCATAAAACCAAGGATTGCACCACTTGAATCTGCAGCGAAGTTGAAAGTATTCATGAAACCTGAAACTAGAGGTCTCTCCTCCTCGTTTGTTATCTCAGGTAACCACGCTTGGTGTGCTGTCATGACGAAGGCATAGAAGAACTTGAACAGGCAGAGAAATGTCAGGTAATATCCAAAGAGCATGAGCTCTAATGAAGGGTCCGCTGTGTTGAGGAAGAGATTTGGCACAAAGAGCATGTACGCAGAGATAACTATCCCTGGGGTACCTAGTACTACGAACGGCCTTCTTCGTCCAAATCGACTCACCAATCCATCACTATAGTAACCTGTGAACCAATGTGTTAATCCAATGACAACATAGGATGCTGCGAGTGAAACTCCATTCAAGAACCAGTTCAGATCGAACCGTGTCCCATAGACATAGAATGCGGTCATTTGGATCATTGTTATGAGGAATGACGGACCGAATCGCCCCATAGAGTATCCAATCTTCTTGGTGAGTGAGAGCATGGTCAGCACCTTCAATGACTAAACTCACTACGTATATTCATCCGCCTAATGAGTCATTCGATGACTTGTATCATTATACAGGCTTTCGAAGACTATCTGTTGGGATGGTCACCTCAGTTCTAAAGGTAACCCCACTCGTCATGATCTCTTTTGGATCCACTACCATGTATGCGAATCTATAGGTTATCGTAGTTGCTGTACTTGACCAGAAAAAGAACTCTGGCGGCAGGATGAACTCATCACTCCATTTCTCACAGAGTGATTTGTAGTAGGCTTCCTTGGCAGTCCTATCGCATGTCTTCTCAATCTCCTCATCAAAGGTGTATCTATAGACCTCATCACCTTTCGTCAGGTACCTCAGTCGTTCGATAGCATTGTCCAATCTAGTGTCCTCATCGCTATCATAATCGAAGTCCTCACGGTGATATTCCAATCCTCGCTCTTCCAGATAGTCATCAATCCGAACCCTGAAGTTCGTCATTCGTGAATCAATGGTTGCTGAGTTGGGGATGAACTGCCTTGTGTGATCCGGGCGAAGAATTCGGGTGTAGTTCAATGTGATTTCGAGGACAAGACCTTCTGTATCACCTAATCTAATGTAGTCACCGACCCTGAAAGGCCTGGCAACGAGCAGATAGATACCACTGACAATATTCGACAGAGCTCTAGAGAATGCAAGACCCACAGCAGTGCCAATAAGTGCGCCTCCTGCGAGGACATATGCCCGAATCTCATCTCCCAGGATGCTCATCAATGTAAGGAATGCGACTGCAAAGAATAACAATCTAATCCCAAAGATGGTGCCTCCAACCGCCTCTCGTGGCATTCCTACTTTCTTGAAGGAAATCTTGAGTGACCTTATTATGATGAGGTAGAGGAAATAAATGAACACAAAGAAGGGTATGGCTGCAACTATGACTGCGTATTGCTGCAACTGGAATGGAGTAAGGAACAATGTGATATACTCCACGAAGAATGAAAAGATGTCTTGCATGTTTCTTCTGCTGTCCTCCAGAAATGATTTGTAATAACAGATAACACCCTGAAATATTCTTTATGATGAGTAACCCAAAAGTGATCAATAAGGGTTTGACATAGCTGCTTTCTTCAGAGATTTCCTCCAGCGAATTTAACCGTATACACCCGAAAGATCTCTCTTTATCCTTTGGGAACTCCACAGCTAATTCTGAAACATTGCTCGAATTTCTTAATCCTTAAATTCCTCCACACCACTGCCAATTCCCCTATGTGTGGTGTCATCATTGAAGAAAGTACTTGTAGTATATGATACGAAGTTTGGAAATACAGAGAAACTTGCTAGAGAGATCGCCTCTGGGATTGAGGAAACAGGACTAGCTGCAACCAAGGTAATCAACATAGATGATGTCAAAGATGAAGACCTTGGACCTTTTGACGGTGTCCTATTCGGTTCTCCTATTCATGCTTTCCGTGCAACTAGAGGAATCAAGGGAGCTATTAAAGAAGCCTCTAAGAAAGGCCTTGATGGAAAACTCGTTGGTGCATTCGATACCTACCAAGCTCCCGGTCATGCAGGAAAATGCGCTGGACAAATCGAAGGTGAATTGAGGAAGAAGTCCAAAGGTGCAACACTCTTCTCAAAGCATCTCACTGCCCTTGTAGATGGCTATGAAGGGCCTCTCAATGCAGCAGAACCTGCGAAGGCTAGGGCATTCGGAAAGGAGTTTGTCACTGAGCTAGCTCAGTGACACCAATATATCATTGTCAATCTGAGTTGGATTCGGGGTAGAGTATCGCCAATCTGAGTTCTAAATGTCTTGAGGTTATATAGACTTCCTCTGTGTACTCAAAGGCATCATATTCTCCGATGATGAGGACTCTAAGAGGTTTGCTACTCTCCTCTTTGAATAGCTCAATGATCCTATCAAACGCTCTTTCAGCTTCAAACCTAACTTGAGGTTCTGCTATTGCATCAAGTACTCCTTGAGGAGGACCTTTCTCAGCATTCATGAAGGCATATATTGAAACTAATACTACCAAGATGATGATTACAATAAAGCCAGTGATCATTATCGGGAACGCAATCACTGTAGGGATTATTCCGAACAATCTCAGGAATTCCAAGCCCAACAGACAGAATATGCCTCCGATGCTTCCAAAGATAGTTATTCTCAGGAACCATGTTGTCAGTGCAGATATCTCTGGAGAAATCTTCTCTGTTAGAGCTGTGGAGAATGATTTCTTAAGTTCTGGATCAAATTTATCAAGAACGTGCATGGTTGAACCCAAAGCAATGCTTCCAGATTGTGAGAACTCCTCTGGAGCTTTTTGACCTTTTATCTTTCCAAAATCTGCATATCCATTTTGAATCATATCTAGGAATTGAAGGGCTCTTGAGATGAGAACACTCTTGACGCCTCTTACTTCAAAGTCTGTCTGGTTCTTCTTGGTACTCTTCATTGGTGATCGATAATAAATCAGCTTGAAAGAAAATAACCTCTTCCTCAGGAATCCGGGTTTATTGTTCTAGCTAAATCCTTTTTACACCTAAATTCAAAGTTCTTTCCTCGGTGCATACCGTGGATGAAGAAGAACTAACCAATTGTGACCTTGTTGCCCAAGACGCTCAAGATGAAATTCGAAGAAGAGCAAAGGATGCCAAATGGAAGTGCAAAGAGTGTGGACACATTTCCTACAAGAAGGATCATCTCTGCGAACCCACTGAAATCTGAATTACTTCTTCTTTGGAGACACTCTGATTCTCTCAATTTCCTCGGGAGCCTCAAAAATCTCTTCCCATTGCTTCTCAGACAGAATCTCTCTAAGCTTTTCTTTTCCGCCTCTCTTCATTCGTTCACTTGAATAGGAGAGTCGCTTCACTTTGACCGGTGAATTTGGGTGGTCAAATCTATCCTTGTCATATTTTCGGAGAGTTATTTCCATGTATTCATGCAGATGCTCTAGTTGATCTTCGATGGCATCTCTCTCCTTGTCAAGCTCGTAGTATTTCTCACATATCTCAAGCATCTCTTCTTCAAACTTCTCTTGAATACTCAATAGTAGAACCTCACAGTAGGATGCAATGGGTGAATAAGATAAAAAGAATACCGCCTCTATTCGATATGATAAAAGGAACTCATACTCACGATTTACGAATATGAATTATCAAGAATAAACATCGAAAAGCAACCTTGGTATGGCTAACTAATGGGATGAAGCATCTCTGCGCATCTTTTGCAAGTCCAGCTCATCGACACGGCCTCGTATCTCTTTGCCTACTTGGTCAATTCGTGTGCGAATGTCATCAATCTGTCTGCTTCTTCTAGAGAGGGTATCATCTTTTCTCTGATTGATTTTGGTATACTCATCATAGGCATCAGCCCATTCTTGCCTGGTCTTCGCGAGCTGCTCCCTCAAATGCTCATACATAATCTTCTTGACATGTACTGTATTCTTGAGCGTCGTCAGCTGCTTTTCAAGGTCCGTAATCTCTTCAGATAGGGCTTCTTCAGCGGCTTTGAGCTCTTCGCGAAGGTTTACCAAATGGGACATCGATGAGCCAATTTGGTCCTCTACCAAATATTCTGAGTCTGACGCCAATGATGTCACAGGATCAAGATCTGGCTGTATAGCCCTCGCTTCATTTGCTGCTGGTACAACAACAGCTTCATTCTCAGCAGTAGCAGCGTGAGCATCAGCATGGACCACTGTTGCTTCAGCACTTTCTTCAGTAGTCGTTCTCGAAAGGTCGATAGTAGCTGAGGGACTTGGTGTGGGTTGTGGCTCTGGTTTGGCAGGAGTGGAGTCTTCTATCCCCAACATCATCTTTGCAAGCTCGGTGAATGCCTCGGTGATGTTCTCACCAGTTAGGGCAGATGTTTCGATGAAATATGCTGGCGTTCTCAGTTCGATACTCATGTCCTCTGTGAACTTGATACCTTCCTCAGTTGACACGGTTTCAGTACTGGCGTATCCTGCACGGAGATCGACTTTATTTCCTGCAATGACCAATGGAGGTAGCTTTCCTACGAAACCCTTTGCTTCCGTCAACCATTGTCTTGCGTTCTCAAAGGATTCTCTGTTCACAACAGAGTACACTAGAACGAGGCCATGAGCGCCGTCATAGTATCGTTTCCTGAGATTCTGGAAGAGTGGTTGACCTGCTATATCCCAGATGATCATATCGACTTGATATTCCTGTATCTTGATAGTCTGCCGAGCAAAATCGACTCCAAGTGTCGGAATGTAGTTGGTCTTGAAGATCTTATCAAGGAACTTCCTTCTAGCACTAGTCTTACCGACGTACCCGTCTCCAATAAGGCATATCTTGAATTGTCTGCGTATAGTGCCACTCATTGCGATTCTTTCACCACATCTTCCAAGCTCGGGGGGCGCTTGGCGTATGTCTGTTATGTTTTTTTCATATATAGCGGTATTTATGACGCTGTTCACAAGATTTTTTGAAATATTCAACGTATAACGTAGATGACCCACGGAGCGATACGATCCTCATTGACCCACTGGTAAGGTTCGTCTACTTTTCCCAGAGGCCTGTATACATTGATTATTGTAAGTCCGGACTTGGCATATGTTTCTTGATATGCTTCATCAGTCCACAAGATATCTTCGACAGGTCTCTTATCATCAATGTCAGATTGGATAATACGAACGATATCTCCACTTTTCGCCTCTTTGTTCTTCGGAAATTTCTTTGTAGAGAATGATGCCCATTCATGGAAGTAAATCTCTGGCGAGGAAACCAGATTGATGATGACTCCATCTTCTTTCAGGATTCTTTTCATCGCCTTTAGATTCATGACTTTCTTTTCCATAGTAGGGATATTATCAAATGGGAATGCTGCTAGTATAAGATTGAATGATGAATCACCAAACTGTGAGAAGTCCCCTTCCTCTATTACTCGATAATCACCCATTGGATCCATGCGTCCTGCTCGTCTCACCATATTCTCTGAGATATCAACTCCCACAACTCGAAATCCCATTTTCCTTAGGAATCTAGTTGAACGCCCGGAGCCACACCCAAAGTCCAACGCGTCTTTTCCATTAACATGGTCAGATATTATTCTAGGAAGGTCTCTGTATGCAAGATAATATGTGCCCGGGAATTGCATCTTCGAATATGCTTCTGCACGTTCATCATCTTCATAGACATTTGAGAACTCCATTTCCTTTCCTCATTGCGAACCGGTTTCTGATATGAGTTAAGTTTTGCTGACTGACCAAAGATGAGATAACCTCGACCCAATGATTTAACTATGGTTAAAACCTAATGGATTTCATGGAAAAGGAAGAGCCATGCGGTGCAGATCACTCGAAGACATATGGATTCATCGAGTTCGTTTCGTATTTCCTCTTTGCTGTAGGTCCTTTGGTAGGAAACGCAGTTCTAGTGTTGCTTGGGGCAATCTCCAATGATTTTATGATCAACCCAACAGATGTCCTCATTGCTATTCCTGCATTCATGTTCCCATTCGCATTCTTTCAATTATTTTCCGGGGCTCTGAGTGATATCTATGGGAGAGTGCCAATTATTGCTCTTGGACTAATTGGATTTGCTGTAGGACTCGTACTCACAGTTCTGGCAACAACAATCGAACTATTCGCTTTGGGTAATTTCATTTCTGGTATAGGATTCGGTTTCGTGAATCCTGTTCTCCTGGCTCTTCTATCTGATTGTGCTCGTCCTGAAGATATTCCAAAACGAATGGGTATCGCTTCCGCACTAGCATCTTTGAGTGTTGGTTTAGGTCCCTTCATCGCTGGGCAGATGGTAGTTTTAGGATGGCAATCCTACTATCTGATGTTTATCCTCATAGTGATTTTAGGATTGATTGCGATTGTTACTGCAAATCGACCTCCAAAAGTCATTCATGGAGAAACTGGTGTCCAACAACTAGTATCTAATCTAAACATCGAGCTACGAAGGCCTATCATACTACTATTACTCATAACAACATTCATGGTAGCCTTGACATATCTCGGAGTTCTAGTTTGGACCTCTCGGGGTCTCACAGGAGCACTCAACGAGGGACTTATCGGGATTATTCTCCTAGGAGGTGGAATTGCAGGTGCTATCATGGGGTCCTCTTTAGGTTCCATGATTCGCAGATTTGGATTCAGAGTTCCAATCTCAATTGGACTCGTTGCACTCTTATCTGGAGTTTCACTTCTTGTATTGGTTGGGGACATAACATTAAACGAATCTCTTCCCTTTGTTCAATTAGGAATTATAATTGTAGCAGGCGCGGGTGGGTTGCTCCTACCCATCATGATAACCTATAGCCAGATCCTTTCCCCAGAGCGCAGAGGAGTGTTGGCAGGTTCAGTTACATTCGCTTTCTTTCTAGGGTCTGCAGTTATCCCCAGTCTTTATGAACCATTATTTCATTTAGGAATGACATTGCTCTATCTAAGCATACTGATAATAGGTATGCTACTAGTGGTATCGCTGCTAGTTCTCTATAAGAAAGCCACTTAGTTGGTTCTAAAGAGCGAAGGGAATTCTCAGCTTTCTTAACTATAATATATATAGAAGTATAAGCAAACTTCTGAATGAGTTGTAGGTACAGATGCGGACAATAGAAATCCTCTCAGTAGGGGTTTTTCTGATTGTAGTCTTCTCACCATGCTGTTATACGCAGGCGTATGCCACCACAGCGATGTTACCTGGAAATGCGTTGTGGATTGAGCTCTCAAAACCAACTCTATCAATGGTGAATGAGAAATTTAATGCGACAGTATGGATGAATATTACAGAAACGAGTTACGCTTGGCAAACCAAGATTCATTTCAATACAACCTATCTGAATGTTTCTGGATGTGGTTATACAGATGGAAATCAAAGCGAATTCCTTGCACAGCACTCGTCAATATCAGTTCCCCCCGTCATCAATTATGTGGAAGGTTCAGTTCTGACTGGAGAAAGTTTGCTCGGATCCGAAGAACAGAATCCAGGATATGGAAGTCTTGTTTGGGTTGAATTCGAATTGATCACTATACCTGAGCAAACGAATACCGCCCTCAATATATCATTCTCTTATGATATTGACACATTTGTTCTGAATCCATTTCTTGAAACGATTCCCTTCAGTACGATTCAGAACGCAAGTATAGTTTACCAAACTGAGCCAACAGACACCACTACACCCACTACCACAACTACACCTCTTCCCCTACCGATAGAGATGCTTGCGATCATAGGATTTGTTGCTGTGTTTCTTGTTGTAGGTGTAGTAATTCTAAAACGAAGGAGGCTAAGAGAAAGTGAATAAAACGAAGCTTCAATCCTTGGTCATAATGTTCGTACTTCTTGTAACTGTCATTCCAATGTCATCTATGCTCTCCGCAAATTTGACGAGTGATAATGTCACGTCTTCACTTCTCTCTCCAGATGGATCGAAGGATGTTCTAATCATCCATGATCCTACTAAGTATGCATATTTCGGATGGTATCGTCCAACTCAGTTCTGTATACAAGTACTAGACCTCTTGAATAGAACGATATTATGGGCGACCAGTTTTTTGGCTCCCGATGAAACTCGTATCGCCTTCTTCAGCGAGTCAAACAACTCCTATGCTTCATTTATTCGGGACTGGCTTGTGACTGGAGGATATGACGAAGCGAATATTCTCAACTACACGTCATCTCAAATCGAAGATTTCGAATCCTCGTTCTATGATGATTTTGATCTGGTCATCTACTGGAATATCTATAGCTACAATCCGACCAATGCTGTCAATTCAGGTATACCAATTATCACAACATCAGCTACGCAGACGGATGAACTCGGTATCGGAAGCGGAGTTACCACTGAGAGTGTGTTTAGTGATACATTCTACATAGTCAACAATGGATATTATCCTACTGAAACCTATCCAATTAGTGATATTCTCCTGGATGATTCATATCGATTCGAAGCTACTGAAGCATCTGCTGAAGCAACTGCTCTTGTGAAATCTGAGGTAGTGGTTGATGTCACCAAGGTGGAGATGTTCACAGAAGAGAATGTCACCATCAACGGTGATGGTAGTGCCAGTATAGCATTCAACATAACAATACCCGAGTCTCCATTATCTGAAGCACTTCGTGAGGCCTTCTTCACTAACACTTCTACACTTCAGAAAGACGTAGAATATCAGGTTCCAGTGAACAAGACCATCTCTTATACATCATCTGCTGAACAGGCTATCAAGGATGTTACACTTGCGGGAGATATTAGTGGGGATGGAATTGTCGACCTCTCTGATATTGAAACCATCGTAGATTGTGTTGGACTAACCCTCTCGGACCTTGAGTTCAATTCCTCTCTGGATCTTAATTGGGATGGCCGCATCGATATCAAGGATGTAGCAATTGCTTCCAAAAACCTCGGTAAGACTGTTAACAACACCGGGACTATTTTCATTGCTGGCTATTATAATGCTACCAACATTAATTGCACAGAAGTATCCTATGTTGGACCTGAGGAATCTCTGCCCATCAATATCTCAGCATCAGGTTTTGTTTGGTATCATCTTCACCCTGGAGAATATAGAATAAGCGGAACGTATAACGGTAGCACAAAGACTACGAATGTCACTGTCATTCCAGGAAAGGTAGTATACGGTCAATTAGACTTTGGTGGATCCAGTGCAGCTCCCCAGCAATCAACATACGAGCCCGTCCAAGAAGGCTATCATCAAGGTATTACCATGGAGCAGTTGATATTGTTAGGATTCGATATGAATATCACTTCCTCCACTATCATTCCTTATGGTACCAATAATGTGACTACAATAAGTCTGACCGCAGTATCTTCTCAGCTTTCTGAGATTACTAGCTATCCAAACTGGCAGATAAAAGTTGGGCCGACAACAGATAATCTGACAGCTATAGCTGCTGAATTCATCTTTACGAAAATTCAATACATGATACTAATGCTTCAGTCAATACCGGGTATTCAAACCTACAACACCACGTGGCAGATTAGATTCGACCTTCCTAGTAGTAGCACCCTTCAAGATCAGGCTATTCTGCAGGGACTCAACTGGACAGTTGACTTTGGTGGCGGAACCTTCATGCAAGCCAATGTTTCTGTGAACTCTGGAAGCGTCATCATTGATGAAGTTCTGACTGTTACCGAGAATAATCTCACTGCAACTGAAGAATACCTTTCTTCAGCACTTGGAGATTATCGGATATTCGCCATCAACTACTCCTATTCGGGTAGTTTCTATACTGCACAGAGAGCGAAAATCGATTTAGAACGAGATTGGTCCAAGACATGGTCCTACAGGATCACTCCGGGCATATTTCAAAAGACGATTACAGTAGGTCCATTAGGAATCACTCTGAAAGCAACTCCAATCCTTTCTGCTGAATGGTATATGGGCTGGGAACGAAAGTGGACCCGACACGGATACCAGTTGGAATGGTTTGAATCATGGATGAGAATCCAGCCGTCGATCAAGGTTGAAGCGTCTGCCTCTGCGACTGTGAGTTATTCTCATACATGGTCTTACACTTTCTGGACATGGTCAACGAGATTCACGTTCTGGATAGGTGGTTTAGTCGTATGGGCTAATCTTAAGCTGCAAGTAACAGGAAGCGTTACTGTGAGTGCATATGGACGTGTCTCTATATCGACATGGGCAGAAGCCACTGCATGGTATAAAGCAGGAGTAAGATGGGATGGAAGCTGGAGCGCTATTTGGGATAGGGGCTCCGGAGCAAGTCGTGGAACTCCCGTCATCTCCGGGTCCGCAGGTCTTACGATCACACCAGCAGCAGCATGTAGGCTTTCCTTCCTATTGTATGACGTAGGAGGTCCATTCGTAGAGGCTAAGCCGTATGCCCCCATCTCAGTTAACTACTACACGAATCAAGCGAATACCTGGTCGATAGCTCTGAAGCTGAGAGTTTCAGTTGGAGTGACCTTAGCTGGTTGGATAAAGCGAATTCTCCAATTAAGCGAGTATTCAAAGACAGTGTTAGATATCACCCTCATGTCATGGAATGGAAACTGGCCTTAGTCTTTGATTCAGAAACTGCGACAGCGTCAAAATCAACTCCTATATACCCTCATCGTGTATACCTACAATATCTGTGATTAGCGATGAAAGGAATATTGAGGACCTCCAAGAGGGCAATTATCATTTTATCTAGTATCTTGCTTTTCATTATGGTTCCAAACGTTCCAAATTATTACCATATTGAGGCGAGCGATGTCCAGTCAGGCCTAT
>JAEORN010000308.1 GCA_016840825.1 Candidatus Thorarchaeota archaeon
AAGGTTTCATCTTCATCACATGACCGATTCAAACCAGCCCTTGAGAAGATTGCAGAACATGCATTGAAGGCATTTGTGAAGAAAGGATGGAATACATCGCAGATAACACCCATCTTAAATGAGATACAAGGCCAACTTCCACCTGTCGAAGGCATGACCACTAAAGGTCCGGTGGACCAGAAGAAGCTCAAAGAGGAACTCACCGGATGGATGGATGTGCTTTCCCTAGAGAGAATCGATCATACTGAGATGCTTGTTGTTCGAAATGACAAACTACAAGCGCGTATTGCGATTGCTGTCGGGAATCATCCTGAGGTCAGTGCACTCAAAACTGGACACAAGATAGCACTAACAAATGGCAACTATGAGGTCTCAGATGCAAACCCTGAAGTGGTCAAAAAGTACTCTGTAGTATTGATGATTACACCAAGCGAAAGCGCAGAGATATCATTTGAAGGCGAGTATGGTTTCAGTTGTCTCAAGGTAGCTGAACCAGAGGCTGAAGCAAAATCATAGAAATGGATGGATATGAATTGGATTTGTTCACATGGATTGTCTTAGTGGTTGTGGTGCTCCTTAGTGCAGCGTTTAACTACTATCTCAATCTAGCACCGGGAGCTGACCCCGAAGACTTTCAAGTGGGACCACCTCAACTTGGTATCACATGTGACTGCTCCCTAAACATTCTGATCATTGGAGGTATAGTGGTCTTAGCGCTTAGTGCAGTGTCAGGGATATTTACATCTAGGACAGAACTCTATCTGATAGGCATTATCTCATTCAGTTTGATTACAGCAGCAGGATTCATCGGAAGACGAAAGAGACATCAAGAATGGAGAGATCTTCAGAGAGCTATCGAACGAGCGGTTCCCATATCTTCTTTCCTAGGTTTTCAGCGAAATCCAGTGGATATAGAATACGAAGACGCAGATGACGATGACTTCGACTATGATGATTACTAATTCTTACTTCCTCTAGCTGGTACAACTTTGTCATCTTTGATATTGGGAAATTTTAACGCAAGAATACGTCCTGATTTATTGGATGCGGTTTCAAAGGAATGTGCTTCATTCGGTTCAACAATAACAGTATCACCTTTTTCCAGATGATAACGAATGTCATCGATTATGATATCGATTTCACTCATTGCGATGAAGACTTCTTCTAGCTTCTCATGAGAATGGGGTGAGCTTTTTCCGTTCTCCTGAATATCAACAAGAATCACGCCACAGCTATCAACAGATTGGCGGAATATGAGATCAGCGACATAACTTGCTTCATACCCAGCTCTTCCTACTTTCTGTGAGTCTTTAGCTTTATAGATACGGACCATTGTTCTCACTGGTTGTATAACAATGTAGGAAAAATACCTTACCTCTTGCGAAATTTTCGTGGACCAATAGGTATTAGTTGGCTGATTCATATATAGCTCTGAGAATGAATACTCCAAATATCACAAGAGGCCGTATGATTTTCAAGGTTCTCGTAGTAGGTAATGACTTGCCATTGCAAACGGGATTCCTTAGTGGAGCCTCCAGAGAACGTATTTCATGTCAATTGTATAACTCCGTGGGCTTGAGTCTTGGAGTAGTGAAAATAGACTACACAGATAATGTGAGCGTTGCTCTTCAATTATGGTCAATACCAACAGCTGATAGGATGGAAGGGCTCTCTCGTAATTTCACCAAAGGACATCGTTCAATAATTTTTGTTCTTAGACCAACTGAGATCGAGCAGATACCGGAAATATTCAATCGTCTATCTCTCAATCCAGAGATTCCAATATTTGTTGTCGTAGTTGGATCAGTCCGGCAGGCAGAAGCTGAATCCTATCAACTAGATACATTCTTCGGTAAACAGCTGCCAGTTCAAGCTGTCCAAAACATTGACGAAATCATGGGATTAGTTGCACAGACTCTTATATCTCGAAACTCAGGAGAGAGCATTAATCCTATAATTGTCGTTCTTGATGAACCCGCCTGTCCACTCTATGAACCTGCACCTCCCGCAACATTGACCCCACCGAATTCCATTGATGAGATTAATGAAATAAGTGCGATAGCTAGAGATCTGGGACTTAGAATTGTTGGTGACAATTGCGCTGTAGAACTGGAAGAAGGAGTGGCATGGGTTTGCATGAAAACTGGATCTATCCGGATGGAACCAGAAATTTGCCGATACTGTAGCCAGTCTTGCAGGAAACAGGCAAATATCTGCATTGTAGGAACAGACATAGGTTGGTCATCTATCAATCTAAGATCTCGCGCTTTGTTGACAGTAGCAAAAATCTATTCCTTGACTGCAAGAATGTTACCAATGCATGTCAAGAAGCAAATCGAGAGGTCTACCATCTGCAAACGGTTCGAACTGAATCCTGTAATCCCAATTGAGGAGATTCCAGATAGGATGCTTCATGGATTTAGGGATATGGAATCAGGTATGTCGCTCCTTGAGGTAGCTAAAGAACGGATGAAAGAAGGACGACTTTCAAAAGACGGTTACAGCATACTCAAAAAGAAGCTAGATAAGCTAGAATCATCACGTAGCAAATGAACCAAGGAGATGCGATATGCCTGCACGAGTGATTTCTGTTATTGGAGGGTCCGATAGTAGTCCTGGCAATCTCGACCTAGCAGAACGAGTCGGAGCTGAAATTGCAAAACGAGGTGCAGTTCTAGTATGTGGTGGACTTGGCGGAATCATGGAAGCAGCATGCAGAGGAGCAAAGCGTGCAGGAGGACAAACCGTAGGGATACTCCCAACTGA
>JAEORN010000309.1 GCA_016840825.1 Candidatus Thorarchaeota archaeon
ACTAAGAATGATATGTAGATTTTGGAGAGGATGGACTACGCAAAGTAATGCAGACATCTACGAAAGGACGTTGAAGGACATGATCTTCAAGGAGATTGAGGAAAGAGAGATCGTGGGGTATGAACGTTTCCAATTATTCAGGAATGACAAGAATGATGAAGTTGAATTCATTACAATCATGTACTTCAAGACCCTCGAAGGAATTAAGCAGTTTGCAGGAGAGGATTATACTCGAGCTTTCCTTCCTGAGTGGGAGAGAAACCTTCTCTCTAAATACGATGAGCGTGTTGAAATCATTGAGCTAAAATTCGACCAGGAATTCAAGTAACAGAGTGTGAAGGGGAATGAAAGAGTATAGCAAAGAGATTGTTCCGAAACTAGCATTGAACGCCTACAGTACTGGGATGCTGACTTTGATCTGGATTCTGGATTCCAGATAATCAGATGATGGGCTTTTGGGTAGCTCTAAAATGACTACAATATAGTAAGTCACTGACCAACGTTGTGGCGGAGTCTACGCGATTCTGTTGCTGCGTGCAAGAACATCTCAGGCACATTGTATCCAGTCCTTGCAGAGGTCTCAATGTATTCAAGCTGAAGTAGGTCCGCTAGTAAACGTCCTTCCTGTTCGGTAATTACCGCTTCATCCTTGAGATCGCATTTATTGGCAACAAGAGAGCCACCTAGGAATTTGTCACGTTGAATACATATCTTATCCGTGAGAGCTTCGTGAAGAGGAGTGATTCGCTTGAAGGTTTCCTTGTTAGTCATGTCATAAACCATAATCAGGTGATGGGCTCCTTCATAGAATCTATTTCGGAGTCCTGCAAAGGTCTCTTGCCCACCAACATCAACTATCGTTAGAACAACCTTTCCTTCAGGAAAATCGAACATAATGGCACTAAGATCAGCAGCTACGGTGGCTGTATGATCCTCTCTGAACTCGTTTGTCTGGTAACGTCGTACAAGGCTTGATTTCCCCACACTGGGCGCTCCCACAATGATTGCCTTGTATAACTCAGCTGCCAATTGTTCCACCTGATTGCTAGTCCCTACAATGAGATGTTCGCAGGCCACTTATCAGCATTACGCGTGCAGTCGAAGACTACACATCGAAGGGTTTTAGAATGTTCTTTTTTCCAAACTGGACCCATGATTGACTTCAATGACATCAAGAAAAGAACCACCAATGTAAGGGGATATATTGATGCTTTATCTGAGAAGGACAAAGACATTGTAATGGAGGCATACGAGGGATATCACCTTAATGAGGCGGCTCTGAAAGAACTTCAAAAAATCGTTAAGGGCGTCAGAGTAGTCATATTTAGTGCCGCTTGGTGTGGGGACTGTAAGAGAGCTATGCCGGTCATGCTTCATATTGAAGAGAGAACAGATCTTGAGATCATGGTATTTGGCGATATCAAGACCGATCCTTTGAACAAAGCTGTGAAGTGGAGGGTTCCACCATCACCTCCAGAGATCAATGAGTGGGGTGCCACAGCAATTCCTTGGTTTGCTTTCTTTGATGCCAAGGGAAATAAAGTCGGCACTCTCATCGAGAAACCGACAGTAAAGGATACTCTTGAAGAAGAGATAGTATATGTGCTCAAACATAAATAGCTAAGGCATAACTCATCATAACCGTCTTAGGAGGTACAATAATTGGACATTCCAGTTCTAACCCGCTTCATCAATGGATTGAAGTTATTTTTTGAATCAAAGAGATTGAGATGGTTCTTCTTCATCTTCATTCTCTCAGCAGCCTTTACGCTTTTATTTAGAGAGCTTGGTAATTTCTTTCCGATACTTGCAGGGGGATTCATCGCTATCATCGGAGGAATTTTCCCGACATTCTTCATGATTACTGCATTTCTGTCGCTCTTGGGACTCCAACGGTTTATTGCGAGTGAAGAATCATATGCAAGATCCTTTGTTTATTTTATAGTCTGGATTGTCATCAGCGCATTTGTCTATCTCATGCTCTGGTTAACTGGAATGGTATTTTGGATAATGGTAGGAATTGCATTCTTGGGTTGGATAGGATTTCAAGCCTATCTATCATCAAGAACTGCATTGGGATATGCTGAAAGTGTCCAGATCACGAGTAGGTCTCGTGTTGTTACGTTCTTGTTAGGCACACTACACATCCTTAGCTATGCGATTGTTATTGGAGCCTTTATCTTACTCTTTATCTGGTACGCCGCTACTACTGCTCTGTTCGATTGGGTTGTAGTTGGAGCTGCACTTATCGGGGCGCTACTAGCTTTGGGATTCAATTTCCTTAATGGATTCATTATGCTAAGAGAGCGTAAAAGAGTCACCGTTGATAATCTCGCTCTTCTAGGTCTGTTCATCGCAGCATATGTTGCTTATTTCCTCTACAATATTCTCAAGCCCGTGAGTGCATCCATTGATTTCTTCTCATTGATTATTGATGCAAGTATGTCAATCTTCTTCATACTTTATGCAATGAGCTCTGTTGGCCTCACGTTAGCGAGTCGAGCTCATCTAGACACGAGATTGAAGATATCTAGCGAACTAGCGGCTACGATCACCTTCTTCTTCGCATCAGGATACTTGGTCGTACAAGCTTTGTTCGGGACTCTATCTGGCGGTTTACTCGGCGAGAGAATTCCGGATGTCATCAAGTTGTTCGTATTCCCATTTGTTGCATTAGTTATGGAGCT
>JAEORN010000004.1 GCA_016840825.1 Candidatus Thorarchaeota archaeon
ATACATGGCAAAAGGTGTAATGCCAGAAGAATACACGGGAGAACATGTTCCTGACCCAATTACTGATCCTGACCTAACTGAATCTTGGGTGATTGAAGAGAAACAGTACGATGAGAAAGGCGAGGAGCTTAAACCAGTCATGCGATTAGGTCTCCCTGCACAGTCTGAGGACTACATTGACCTACGAGAGATGTCTCCTACCAGTGGGGTCGGAGGTCCAATGGGATGGGTACTTGATACTGTTCTCTATTCTCTCATTGATTTGGGTTTCCAGAATCTTGCCATTCACAAGGATGCTGCAGAGGATCTTAATGATTACATCCAGAATATGGTTGTGGAAGCTCGAGATGAAATAAAGGACTGGTTCAATGAAGAGGGATTCAACATGACGGATCACAACTTCCCTGCTGTCATGCCTGAACTCCTTCCAAGTCAGATGTTCGAATTATGGTCCATGATTGACCAGCTCATTTTGGATGCATGGTATGAGGTGGATGAATACATTGGAGAGTTCTTTGATTGGATTATCAATACACCCGTCCAAGAGAAGCTTACAGGACTCGTACCAGTATTCTTGTTCCGACTTGGTACACCTCTTAACTTGGGCTCAGATTTTGCGAGCTTTGGTGCAGTCCTTCGTGTCAAGCTTCTTCCTGATTTTGAGATTGACAAGACTCCATTTGAGACCTTCATGAACACAGCAGTTCTTGGGAATGTTAACATGACTTCTTACGGTGATGTAGAGGCACAGTTTGAGGAGATCCGTAAGTTCATAGATGTCATTCCTGTCATGGAGATTGACCTGGGTATCTGTGCCTTCCTACCAACAGGGAATGACTGGGTTCAGGGCTTGATGGGGCAGTTCACAATCGATTTCTTTGGTCATGCCTGGCTCAAACTTGCCTTCCCACCAGTTGACCCATCCAATACTGCCCGTGCCTTCATTGATGTACGAGAGTGGGGTTTAAGATTCGAACTAGATGCTAGCTTCTCCCTGAGCATCTCAGCATTCCTCTCACCAGGACCTGGAGGAGTCATCAGTACGATACTCGAATGGTTCTCTGAGCTTCTCTCGATATCCATCACGCTCACGCTCTCAATAGTATTCGAGATATCCAAGAAATACCAGGGCCAGGGTCTCCCATCACTGTCAACCCTTCTATTTGACATCATTGTAGGCGTCACCCTGAGTATTCGTATCCTGATCTGTGTGTTCGAGGGTACCTTCAAAGTGGGACTCCGGTTCGAACAACGGTCCGGAATATTATCAGGCGCTCCGCTCATGGCGCTAGCGGAGGACCCGGACCCCGTCATCATACATACCTTGAGTGATATCTCGTCCTCAACTATAGGTATCTACATCACGCTGTACTGCTCATTGTACTTCGGTATAGACCTGTTCTTTACGTCCTTCGGAACGCACTTTGGAGGTCCGTGGACGACCACGTTTGACCTGTCCGCGTCATGGGCAGATAGCGAATATGGTACTGAGGCTGCTGACCTCACTGATACCGATGCGGATGGTCTTCCAGACGACTTCGAGAACCGCATGTCTCTCCTCTATGGTGAAACTGGTGCGTTCGTCCTTGCAGACTCATCCACATTCCTTGATCCACTTTCCGATGATACTGACGGCGATGGACTCAAGGACAAACTGGAGATTGAACTCAACACGTTACCCTGGAAGACTGATACTGACGATGATGGTCTTTCAGATTATGATGAACATGTCATATGGGAGACCAACCCGCTCCTCAATGACACCGATCGAGACAACTTGACTGACTACCAGGAGTGCATCATCTACGAGACCTCTCCGTTCCTCATTGATACAGATGGATACATGGTGTACGCCTGGTACGAGATCAACACAGTCTACGACATCACCCACACTGAGGGTACCTATGGAGCTGTAGAGGATGTCCTGATTGGCGGTGTTCACTATAATGACCGTACTGATCCACTCAATCCTGATACGGATAATGACGGTTTGCTTGATGGGGAAGAATGGGACAATGGAGTGCAATATCTCAATGATACAGAACTCACGTGGTACAAGAATGTCTACTACAAGTGGACACATCCCTTAGACGCTGATACAGATAACGACTGTATGGGATGGCTCTATGTAGGTCCCGAAATCAACGACTTCGAGGTGACAGACACTTTCCTCTGGGACTGTTTTGATGGAACTGAAGTATTTGGTCAAATTGCAATCATTCCCGACCTGGAGGGTTATCCAGAGGTCCGATTGGTCAAGACTAATCCATGTCATCCAGATACTGATAACGACACCGAAGTCGCACTCTATATGACAGATGGTTATGAGCTTGCACTCAATCCACAGTCCGACCCAACAAATGGAGATCAGGACAGTGATGGTCTAAAGGATGGTAAGGAAGTGATTGGTCCCGGTGGTTCAGGTACTGATAGACAGAATCCTGACACTGATAATGACCATCTTCCAGACTATGAGGACTACATGCTGCCTACTGATCCACGAAATCCAGATTGTGATGAGGATATGGTGCTCGATGGCGATGAGTACTTCCTCTATGGTACAGATCCGATGAGAAATGATACGGACCTCGATGGATTGTCGGATGGCGAAGAGCTATTCTTCTTCTACTGTAACCCGCTTGTCAGAGACTCTGACTATGACGGATTGACAGACGGGGAAGAGATTCTCATCTACCTGACGGATCCGCTAGAGGCAGATACGGATCATGACCAACTAGAAGACGGCTATGAGGTGTTCTATGCGCATACTAATCCTCGCCTCTTCGATACAGACGGTGATCGGTTGGGCGATGGTGAAGAACTTCTTGTGTTCAATACTGATCCACTTGATTGGGATACTGATCATGACTCACTAGATTATCCGAACGAGAATGGTACCATGACCTTACCCCTCGGTGACGGTGATGAAGTGCTGGATTATGGCACATCTCCTCTTACAATTGACACTGATGCAGACGGATTGACTGATTCTCAAGAGATCTATCTTGCTATGGGATATCCAGGACATGATCCAATTCCACTTGATCCGCTCAATAATGATACCGATGGCGATACACTTCTTGACGGTCAAGAGATGATTCTCGAGAATGTGAGTATCATCACCTTCCCGTATGAGGCACTGACTATCAGACTTCGTTATGGTTCATGCCCAGCATTGAATGACACTGATGGTGATGGATTAGACGACGGTCTAGAGTTGTTTTACGGTACGCGGCCTGATGACGAAGATACTGATGATGATAATATTAACGACTACAACGAGATATTCGTCACGCATACTGATCCTAAGACAAACGATACGGACGGAGATGAAATTCCGGACAACCTCGAGTCGTGGGAAGGAGTGACAGCGAACACGACGCCTCCGGATGCAACGACTCCGCCTGTGTACATCTTGTCGCAGGATGAATCGTGGTGGCCGCTGTATCCAACGGATGTGAATGACAGTGATACAGATGACGACTTCCTGCCTGACGGTCTAGAACTGGTATACGGCACTAATCCATTAGAGTGGGATGAGAATCATAATGGCATTGCTGACGGATTCGAGTACGACTTTGATGGAGACGGTCTCTCGGATGGGGAGGAGTTTTACATCGAGATGACTTGGATGACGCCATTGCCAATAGGAAATGACTCCAGTGGCATATGGCACTGGACTGGACAACCGGGTGGATTTGATAATCCTGACTCAGACGGAGACGGGCTCAGCGACGGCATGGAGGTCAATGTCTATGGAAGTGACCCGACCTCGACTGATTCTGATGGGGACGGTGTATCTGATGCTGATGAAGTTGCACTCGGTCAGAATCCGATAGTTCCTATAACTGATGGATATCCGATGTGGATGATGATTGCCATCATAGGTGGAGTAGGATTCATCGCTGGAATAGTCGTTCCACCAGTTCTACGTTGGACATTTGGTAAACTCAAAGGAATCCGTGGTGGCGATACGAAGGACACGAAGAAATCGAGCAAGAAGAAGACTACGTCAAGCAAGAAGACGACTCCAAAGAAGTCCAAGAAGGAGGGTGATACCAAATGAAACGATTGATTCCTAAACTCCTTACCGTTGGTTTGGTAGCACTATTCCTAGTATCTCTGATGCCTTCAGGAATTGGTGATTATCAACGGAACACCTTCAATGGAGAACTATCTGATGATGTGATGGATTCAATTGTCATGCAAATGGATGCTGACTTCAATTTGACGAACGAATACCAGAAGATTTGGGAACCCAACAACATCAGGGGCTCGACTCATGCTGTTGCAGTATCTGATGATAATGAATACATGGCAACTGCAGGAGGTTACCTCAATGATCATGAGGTACACATCTACAGGTGGTATGACCCTATCTACCAGTATTATCCAATTTGGGACGCTGGAGATGGAATTATTCAGGGTGATGTCATGGATGTCGCCTTCATGGACTGTGATAATAACAACAGGTTAGAGGTAGTTGCTGCGTGTGCGGATGGTCATATCTATGTCTTTGAGCAACTTGGAGATAGAGATACTCCATTCGAAATATTCTCCGAAGCCCATTACTGGGAGCTTGTCTGGGACAGTGGTCTGTATATTGACAGACAGGTCTGGTCGGTTGAGGCCTATGACATCGACCATGACAGTCATACAGAGATAATCGCAGGGGCTTGGGATAGCAAAGTTTACGTCTTTGATTATATTGATCACTCTGCATATCCTTACTGTCTGAATGAACACTGGATTGAGTTTCAACCAGTCTGGGACTCAGGGGATACAATCACGGGTCGTGTGAATTCTGTATGTATTGTTGATAGTGACAATGATACACGAATGGAGATTGTTGCTGGAAGCCAAGACAACCATGTCTACCTCTTTGAGGAGATACCTTGCTTCAAACATACCTATGTACTCCGTTGGACCAGTGGCGATGCAATTTGGGCACCTATAACATCAGTCACGGCTAGTCAAGACCTCGATGATGATCACTTTGGAGAAATCGTGGCTTCTGCATATGGCCAGGGTGTTTTCGTCTTCGACTACAACCATGAAACTGAGGATTTTGATATCCTAAAACTGAATCAGGGTATCAAGAGTTGGGAGCGGGCTACCTCCGGACCTCCGGCCTATTTCTACACAGGCTATGAGGCAGATGAATGGATTGACAGGAAGGTCTTTGGTTGGGAAGGTCAGGGAATCTTTGAGAATGACCCGATACCAAGTCCGTGGGACACAGTACTTCTTGGAGGCGCATCTGCACTAGGC
>JAEORN010000310.1 GCA_016840825.1 Candidatus Thorarchaeota archaeon
CAAAGTCATGACGTAGAATGGATTGACATTGAATGAATCTCTGAGAGTGCTCTAATCCTTCCACAATCAATTTTTCTTCTCTATAAACTCATCTTCAAGTACATAGCCGCAAGTTTCCCAGACTTTGAGCCACACTGGGTTCTTTCGAAGATATCCAGCCTTCAGTCCCTCGGGAACTTTATTCATTATACAGGAAAGGTTCACGCATTTCTCACAGAAGGTTTCACGCAGGAATTTTTCAAGATATCCAGCTGTCGCAAGCGCCAAGATTGTGAGCCCTGCCATCAAGACAATCAAGATACTGGCTGCGCCTGAAGAAAACAGAGTCCATGTCGCATAAAATGCAATCAAGAGTGGGAAGATATCTATGAACCCACCAACAACCAACATTCCTATTTTCCCAGATCTCTTCATAGGTGTTGGATCAAATTTCCAGATTCTTGGTATACCTTTGAGTGTAATACATTCGAGAATCCTACCCTCTTTCTCATAGAATGGGCAGTGTCTACATAGGTACCATGATTCAATAATCACGAAGTTCAGGAAAATCACAGCCGCAAACAAGATGAATGCCCACAACAATCCAGTCAGTAATGCTGCAACGCCTATTACCAAGAATTGAACAGCACGAAACGGGAAATGGATCCTCCGGAAACACTTCACAAGGTTCTCATTATACCTGCAATTTAACTTCCCTTCAATTTCACATGCAACACACACGCTACTATCCTTTGATGTACAGAATATGTATTCCCGTTCTTCAGGCATCTCAAACTCAACAGGATTACAGATGTGATGCGCTCTACTTGAGGGCTTTGGTTGAAATTGGTCTGACAGGCACCGATTAATAGAGGAATTATACCCCAACTTCGGAGCTTCCGAGAATGAAACCATTTGCAGAAGGACTTGATAGAATACTGGGTGAGGGTGCGATAGCCGTAATGGGGGAAGCTCGCCGCCTTGAGCGAGCTGGAAAGAGGATTCTTCATTTCGAGATTGGTCAACCTGATTTTCCTACACCCCAACATATCAAGCAAGCAGGGATTCAAGCTATAGAAGATGGATACACTGGATATTCTGTTTCCGGAGGAATTCCTGAACTCAAGCAAGTTCTGCAAGACGAGATAGAAAATACCCGCGGATTCAGACCTTCTCAGAATCAAATCTTAATCATGCCCGGGGGAAAAGCGGGTATCTACTTTACAATGATAGGGACATGTGTCCCTGGAGATGAAGTAATCTTTCCTGACCCTGGATTTCCCACGTATAGGTCTCTCTGTCACTACATCGATGCAAAACCAATACCGATTCGTCTGAAGGAAGAGAATGACTTTCGGCTAGACCCTGAGGATATCGCAGCTCGTATCAATGAGAGAACCAAGCTCATCATCTTGAATTCCCCTCAAAATCCAACTGGAAGTGTCATGACTAAGGACGAGATTGAATCAGTGGCAGAACTGGCTGAAACAAACGATTGCTATATTCTCTCAGATGAAATCTATTCAAAGATTCTATATGATACTGAATTTCACTCCGTCACAACAGCCGACCAGACCAAACTGAGGTCAATTCTACTTGATGGCTTTTCAAAAGCATACGCGATGACTGGATGGAGATTGGGTTATATCATTGGACCTGAACCACTCATTGAGAAACTAGTGACCCTGACAGTGAATGCGTTCTCATGCACACCTGAGTTTGTGCAGAGAGCAGGAATTGCTGCACTGACTGGTTCCCAAGAAGGGCTATCAGAAATGACACAAACATTCCAGAATCGTCGTGATGCAATTGTGAGAGGTCTGAATTCGATTCCAGGATTCTCCTGCCAGACACCACTTGGCGCATTTTATGCTTGGCCAAATATCACTGAAACTGGTTTGTCATCACAGAATATAGCCACGCATCTTCTTCGCGAGGCTGGAGTTGCCTGCTTGCCGGGAACTGCTTTTGGTCCCCGTGGAGAGGGTTACCTTCGTTTTTCATATGCTTCATCACTTGAAACAATATCAGAAGCAATGGATTGTATCAAGAAGTCTAGTACTATTTGGACTGATTAGACAGCTCCTTCCTTTGGAAGTACTCCATATCTTTCAGTGAACTCGGATCGTAAGATGTCCATTATGATTACATCATAGCGCTTACCATTCCTATACGCCATTTCCCTTAACTTCCCTGTATTCACAAATCCAATCTTTTCGTAGAATTTGATTGCTCGCTCATTGAATCCTGCTACCCATAGATAGACATTGTTTAAATTCAGAACCGCAAAAGCCATGTCGAGAAGAACTCTCATTGCATCTGCGCCATACCCTTTACCCCA
>JAEORN010000311.1 GCA_016840825.1 Candidatus Thorarchaeota archaeon
GCAGAAGTTATGATTTGGTCAAAGTAACAAAGAAACCTCCTCAAAATCAAACTCACTGAGTTCTTCTAGTTTCCATGAAGATTAATATTGATGTTATCAGTCACTAAGAATTATGACCGAGGAATTGTTGAGAGAAGAACTCATACGAGCTCATCTGAATATGCGAGAGCATCTCTATCGTATCATAGATGGATTGACACAGGAGCTTCTACTGAAAGAGGTTTCTGATGAATCGCAATACCCCCACATGCTCTCACTCATTTGGCATATTGGGGGAGCTGAAACCTACTGGTTCCATCGTGCCAATCACGATATTGCACCAAGGTTCACAATTGAGAGCTTTGAGGATATACAGAAGAAGTTGAGAGAAAACACTGAAGGTATCAAACGTGTGCTTAGAGAGTGTGATTCCAATCAAATTCAGATTGTAGGTCCGAAAGCAGAAGGTGGCCCGAGCGTTGCCTGGTGTCTTCTAAGAACATATCAACATGGTCTCTACCACACCGCCCAGATATCCACAATGCGTCATAGGATTGACGGCTGCCCTCCGCTCGCTGGAGACGACGAATCATGGAACAAAGCAGTTGATTCCGTCATTGAGATTGTTAGGAAACTATCTGAAAGTAGATGAAGAGTGCGATGTGGCAGATTCTATTCTTGAATTTTCATTATTGTCTTCCGAAGTCTATACGATCTGTATGCAAGGATTGGTGAGTAGATAGCAAATGGGATGAATATAAGGGCAAGAATAAAAGCCAAAAAAAGTCCCAGCTCATCTCCCATGTTATATGATATCAAAAAGCTGTATGGCAGCAACGTAACAGATAGCGCGGGAAATAATATCGATGAGAATAGGAAAGCACCAAGATGACCTGCTTCGTAGCATTCATTCGAACACCATAATCCCTTCCGGAATACATCATTTATCCAGTTATCACCTTCAAAAGAACCGCACCATTTGCAGCGTACTGCTCGTTTTGGATCGACCGTGATCACCAAATCCACCCCCAATAAACCAATCCGATGTTAGCTCATAGCAGAATTGAATTCCCTATCCAGTAGTGGAAGTAGAAACTTTAGAACTTTGCTTACATAGGGAATTTCATTGATGAAAATAATTGTGAGCCCTCCTTGTGAAGATCTATCCAGAGGCTTTCTTGATACCTTCCCATGAATATTTCGCTGCGTAGCATCCTATGCACATGCAAACTAGCGATAGCAACAATAGAATCGATCCTCCATAATTTATGAATGTCAATGAAAACAGGAAGTAAACGAGACCAAGGCAGCAGCAACAATAGGTTACGCAACAACTCCCCGCCAACTTGAACAATGTTCCAGCACTATCATCTCTAGAACCTCTCCTAGGTGGATGAGGCGATTTTGGTACTTCGATTTCTGCCATCCCAATGCCCTCAGTCGCTAATTCTTAGAGCTGACCTATCTAAGCATTTCTATTTGCTTTTCAGCTCAATATATAGAATTGAATCGTTAATAGTATACAAAGGAAATGAGTATATTATAGTTCGAATATTTTGATGCTTATTACCATGAAGGGAGTTCCTCATATCGATGGCACATTATCCAATGACCTGACTCGACTTCTCTATATTCTGGTTTCTTCTCTCTGCAGATATCCTGAGTATACTCACAACGTTCCTTGAATGGACAACCGATAAGTAGTTCTGACAGGTCTGGAGGCTTCCCCGGTATCCCTCTTATCCTCAAGCCCTTCTCTTTGATCTTACGGATGACAGCCATAGACGGATTGCTCATGATAAAAGCGCGAGTGAATGGATGCCCTGGAGAGTTCATAATTGCTTCAGTAGTGCCAAACTCCACAATGTGACCAGCTGTCATAACGGCGACTTTATCACATGTCTGGGAAATTGTGCCTTGATTGTTGCTAATCATAAGCATTGAAAGGTGCATCTCTTCTCGCGCAATTTGTATCGCTTCCATAATCCGCAATTGAATTGCCATATCTACTGCAGTCGTAGGTTCATCAGCAATCATAAGCTTAGGATCTGGAATGAGTGCCATAGCAATCAGTACACGTTGGTCCTCACCGACGCTGAATTGAGAGGGCTTCATTCCTTTTCTAAGGTCTACATCGCCAAGCTCCACAAGATCAAGTGTTTGTAGTACCTTTTTTATCACAAGAAATTCATTCAGTTCATCATCTTCATCATGAGCCCACAATACTTCAGCAGTTTGCTCCTCAATATTTGAATACGGATTGAGTGATTTTGTTGAACCCTGAGGAATATAGGTGATCTCGTTTCCCCTAATCTTTCGATAATCCTTTTCTTTGAGTGTAAGTAAGTCCACTCCTTCGAACCAGATATGTCCCTCTACTCCTGGCAGCTCTACTCCCATTTCCTTTGATGTTACTCCCTTCTTTTTTGCTTCATCCTTCAATTCCCAGAGTCGTATATTCTCCTCACTGGCAGCTGTGGAAGCGAAATGTCTTGAGATGTCTTCAAACATTCCTAGAATCGCAAGCGCAACGCTCGTTTTTCCCGCACCTGATTCACCGAAGAGTCCCACTGACTCTCCCTTATGTATCTCAAATGTGATGTCGTTTACAGCTCGTACAATGCCCTTCTTGGAAGTGTAGAAAGCCTTGAGTCCTTCAACTCGTAAAACAACATCTTTACCCATAGCAGCCATAGGTTTTCAATAGATGTAGTATTGAAATACTCTACGGCTAGCGCAGAGTAGTCTTTTAGACTAAGATTTCATTCTCATTATCTATCGTGAAAGCTTTGTACATCAACGCCATGCAGATTCCTATTGTTAGGATAATGATGATGAAGATCATCATGAATGCTGGTCCTGTGATTTCATTCAAAATGAAATAAGGACCATATGTTCTACTCCATTCAGTAAGTCCTGTAATATCGCTCACAAACTCAACTACTACTCCCATCAAGACAAATGACATCAAGGCTCCAAAGAGGTAGTATATCCTTTTGAACCATAGATGTTGCCACCATGGCTTTCCACCTGCACCTGCTCGTTTCTCCGCATAATACCACAAGAGCCCTCCTGCAAACGAGATTGCGAGGTTTATCAAGTAGAATGGAATGTATAGCAATGGTGTCGACCATTCAAAAATTGCTGCAAACTCCGGAATCTCATGGTAATACGTTGCTTCATGTGATGTAGTCCAATAGACTATCGACATCCAGAAGATTTGGAATAGGAGTATATGGTACGATGCTTTTCCAATCTTTTGTACAGATTGCTGAAAGAGTCCCTTCGCGGTCTTGGGGATGGCCATCATCGCTAGGAGCAAGAGAACTGCAGCGTACCCATAGAATAACAGTGTGTAGTCTCCTCTGAAAACATCATCAATTATGGTGAAAGCATAGCCGACTTCTCCTCCAAAAGATCTGATGATATGTGTGGTATAGTCGACCATGAAGATGATGCAAACTGGAGCATATATCACTAAGAATCTGTTATGTTTCTCAAAGAGATCATATCCTTCAGAGAACCAAAGACCAAGTGCTAAAGCTGGCAAGAAGAATAACACGTCTACACGGATAGCTGATACAAGAAAAGCTTCTAGAGGTGATTCAATGGGAGCGGGCAACCAGATGTACATGATTACTTGAAGTATTATTTCACTCATGAAGCACAACAGCATTGTCAAGATTGGCTGCTTCTTGAAAGCCCAATAGACAAGTGGGAATACTACAATAAATCCAAAGAGAAGAGGTATGAACCAATTACCAGGTCCCCAGAACGGGAGAAAACCGAGTAATGTATACTCGTTTATGCTTAGAAATCCGAAATAAAGTCCCAGTAAAATGGAACCCATATACAGGACCAGAAATGGTAGTACATAACGTGTAATCTTGTGTTTGAAGTAGTCCCAGGTGTAGAGCTCACCTAGAGTTGATGCACCACTATACTTGAAAGAGATTGCCATGTTAAAACCCATAACCATGAGAAAGAAGGGCATTGACAGTCTTTCCCAGAAGAGGCTGCCTATCGAACCCTTAACCTCCCAAGTGAGACTATGGTCCATGACAACGAAGGCGATTGCAATCGCCTTTAGAACGTCCAGTTGAAAGTAGTAGGGTCTTTTCTCTGCCACACTCAAATCAGTTTTACTTCTCTCTTCTTCAACAAGGAGAAGATCCTCAGAATCCACTTTTCTTTCCACTAGAGGATTACATACAATTCTACATATACTATGCCAAAAGCGCATTCGAACTCTAGATGCGTGTCATATTGCTAGTTGACAAAGCCGGCACGTCCTTAAGTGAGTGTAATCGGACTCACATTCGTAACCTCGAGGTCCTCGATACATGGCATTTCTGAATCGTTCCATCGCATCAGTATACATTGCGTATGCTTTCCAATCGACAGCGTTAGCGATCAGTTGGCAATTTGTCACATATTTTGTCAAGCACGAACTCAATGCCATATCATTCATTCAACAGTCAGTAGCTTTTGCCTCTCCTGCAATTGTGATAATGATCATGACCAATGTTTGGGGCTCCCTATCAGACCGATTAAAGAAACGAAAGATGTTCATGATCATAGGATTCGTTGGCTATGCTTCAACCTTCTTCCTTTACGCGTATGTGTCAGACATCCTTCAATATCTGATAGTTGCAGTTGTTGGCGCTGCATTTTCTTCAGCCGCTTTGCCAATGGGTCAAGCGCATCTCACAACCAATGCACCTAACAAGGGCGAACGACTTGGTTATTTTGTAGCTGCTCAATCAGCAGGCTGGTTCTGTGGAGCCCTGTTTAGTGGAGCATTCTACGATATAATTGGGATGAGAGCGCTATTCATTGTTGCTTCAGCACTCTCTCTAGGTGCAACAGCTAGTTCTGCAGCATTAATACATGACATCCCATTCAATGAGATAGATCAATCAATAAAACGAGGATTTCGAGAGCTAGTAAGAAAACCTGGAATGAGTCGACTTACTGCTGCGGTAGCTCTCAGTCAGATTGGAATGAATGCAATATCCGCTTTCTTTGCAATAATGATAGTCGATGAGCTGGGTCACGGTGATACTTCGTACTTAGCATTTGTTGGACTAGCGAATTCAGGCGCCACATTCATCGCGATACTTGTCACTGGTAAGATAGGAAAGATTGTTGATAAGAGTGGACCTGTTAAGGTTCTTATCATAGCATACGCATCGTATGTCACGTTTTCATTTCTGTTTGGAATTGTTACAGACCCTGTCATTGCAGTTTTCATGTGGGCACTACCCATCTACCCTCTCTCAGCGACCGCAACGACTGCACTTGCAGCTCAAATATCAGGAGAAGATGAACGAGGTCGAGCCATGTCGCTTATCTATGGTGCACAGAATGCTGGAGGCTGGATTGGACCACTTTTAGGGGGATTCTTCGCAGAGTATATCTTCCTTGCCACTCAGCCTATCTCCTTCTTCAACATGGTATGCAATCTGGTTGCTCTTCTTCTAGTAGTATCGTTGCTTAAAGTAAAATTGAGTGATGGCCACTCCAAACATACTGCTCTTGAAGAAAGGTATCCTGACGAGACGATTGAGGTAGAGTAACCCGAACAATGTTGAAATGATGAGAATGTCAAGTATCAATTATGCCCGATGGATGTACTGCCCTAGCTAAAATTGTGGGAAATAGGTACCTTTTGGCTAAGAACCGTGACTTAATCTGGACCGATTTTAGTGATAGTGTTCTTTTTGAAGACGATGTCTTTCTGGTCAGTGGTGTTGACGTCAGTAATGCACAACCCTGCGGAGCAAGTATCGGTGTAAATCGATGGGGTCTTTCGGCATGCAATACAACTGTTCTTGTGACATCGGACTCACCATATGATACACTGCTTGAAACCATTCTACGTCAATCAAAGACCGTTGAAGATGCATTCGATCTAGTCCGAGCAGACATGAAGAGTGGCTCGAGATATCAATGGTGCAATTTTGTTTTGGCATCACCTCAGGGTTTGGGAGCAATAGAGATTGGTGATGGTGTGTGTGTTCTTGAGCAAGATTACTCTATGGTCACAAGAACAAACCATCACCTGCTTCTTCCTACTGCTGAAATTCTCAAAAAGGCGCCGCCAGCTGAGAGGGAAGCCGGAGGTCCTCTTTCTACCAGCCAAAGACGAAGGCAAGAAGCTGCTCAACTACTAAAAGATGCGAGTTCACTGATGGACTTCATTCAATTACTAAGCACGCATAGTGTCAGTAAGGGATTTGATTCCATTTGTAGGCACCGAAGCGATGGCGCTGCTGCCAATCCCTATTTGGGTGAAACCGTGTACAGCTACATCATAGAAGTATCTGGTCTTTCCTCAAGTGATATGGACTTCAGGATCAATGTCACTCCTGGTAATCCTTGTCATGGAACCTACAAGGAATTTGCCATTGACTTTGATGCACCACCGGAAAAGAAAGAACAACTTGTAATGAGATTTCCCTAGGATTTAACCTGAACAATTGTATATATGTATCCGAAGTGGTCATCATTAGGAATGAGGTGGCAGAATGGATTCTGAAAAGTTCAAGAAAATCCTGCAGGGATATTCAGTGACTACCGTGACTCCTTTCAATGATGATCTATCGAAGATTGATGTGGAAGGGCTTGCACGCAATATTGAATTCCTGGCGAAACACAAAGTGCCATTGATAATTCCCAATGGCAACACCGGGGAATTCTACTCTCTCTCGGAGCATGAATGGTTAGAAGTCCTGAAGACTGTCGTTGAGGTTTCTGGAGAAAGGATTACTGTAATGCCCGGAATTGGCCACTCCATAAAGACTGCTATCGAACAGATGGAAATGGCAAAGAATCTCAATGTTCCTGCTGTTATGGTTATGTATCCTCAACATGTGTTTTCATCCGAAGAAGGCATTTTCGAATATTACAAGGCACTACTAGATGAGTCAAAAGGATTGAGTGTTGTTCTCTATAAGCGAGGACCCTTACTCTCAGATACAGTATTAGCAAAGCTGCTCGAATACGAAAATCTAGTTGGAGTGAAGTATGCCTTCGGTCGCATTGTCGATTTCTCACTGACAGTCCAGAAGATAGGTCATAAGATTGTATGGTCTTGTGGTACAGCTGAACGGTTTGCTCCATTTTACTGGTTAGCTGGTGCAAAGGCATTCACTAGTGGCTTGGGAAATTTCGCTCCAAGAATAACAAATCAAATGTACAATGCTCTGCGAACAGACAACTATACTGCTGCAATGCTGGTTCAGGAGCAAATTAGCCCTCTTGAGTTTTTGCGAGAGGGGCATGGAGCTGTAGACAATGTTCCTGTAGTAAAAGTCGGGATGGATCACGTTGGATTAACTGGAGGTCTTTGTCGCCCCCCAATTCGAAAATTAACCGAATCGGAGAGAATGTCTGTCATCAACGCCATCCAAGATTGGGCTATTTGATTGAGATTAGAATGGACTCTTTCTTATATCAAGTTCATTTGAGCAAAACGGACATCGCGCCTCATTGGGACCAATCCATTCTAAACTGTGAATCTCAATGCTGTGATGGCATTCTGGGCATTCCGTTGGCAATCGAATCACCTGCCACTGCATTTGCTGGAAATCCTTTTGATAACCACTTACAAAAGCCCATACGAGTAATCCCGGACCAACAGAAACTAAAACGATTCCAAGTGTAAGGTAGATAGTCCATATAGTCCAATCGAAATCCAATGTGAAATTGATGATCATTATCATAGAAATTGTGAAAAAGTATCCCCCTACTAGTGTCATTCCTAGTCCTCCGACTAGTGCACCTTTTCTCATTCATTTACCTCCAAGCTTCCCTATTTTATCGGAATATTATTTCCATTGATGAATACTTGGTCTACCTTGCTGTAGAATTCAAACGGGTCTCCAGTCCAAATGACTATGTCTGCATCTTTTCCTTCCTCAAAGGAGCCAACCCTATCACCGACTCCCAGTATTTCTGCAGGATTGATGGTTACGCACTTCAGCGCATCGTCCCGACTCATTCCCTCCTTGATAGCATGCATTGGTAGAAGCTGAAAATAGTTCATTGGAGTTAGTGAATCTGTTTGAAGCGCCACCTTCACCCCTACTTTATTCAATTCGACAGCTGTCTTGAAACCTCTATCTCTTGTTTCTGGTTTGCTCACCCAGAATAGAGTTGGACCTACCACTGCTGGGAACTTGGACTTCGAAATGAATTTGGCAATCTTGTGTCCTTCAGTACAATGAATCAATACTACTCTAATATTGAATTCATTTGCAATCCGAATTACAGTAGCTATGTCATCGGCTCTATGAGCATGCGCATGAATCGGAATTTCGCGTTTGAGAACTTTTACAATCGTCTCAAGTCCAAGGTCTCGCTTGGGTGGATTGGGTGGAGTTTCCCCCTTGTCGACAGCCTCCTTGGCTTTTGTTAGATATGCCTCTAATTCAATGATATGATTCTGACCATCAACCAATGCTTTCCTGAGAACTGCTGCTACTCCCATCCTAGTTGATGGCGCTCGTTTTTCAGTGCCATGTACTCTCTTTGGATTCTCACCAAATGCCACTTTCATTCCAGAAGGCGCCATCAGTATCATTTCATCAACAACCCCTGAACCAATTGGCTTTACTACAAATGCCTCTCCCGAGATGACATTGGCTGAGCCAGGTCCTGTATTGATACATGTTACCCCTCCTTTGATCACCTCTGTAAGTGATGGTTCGTCCGGATTGAATCCGTCTATACCTCTCATATCCGGTGTGACTGGATTTGTCATCTCATTTCCATCTGTCCCAGCCCAACCGATGGAGCCATCGAATAGACCTTGATGCGTATGTGCATCTATGAAACCTGGGACAACATACCCGCCCTTTGCGTCAATTATCTTAGTTCCCTTGGGTATTTTGACAGAAGTGCCTATCGATCGTATTTTGTCATCAAACAACAATGTTCCACTCTCGATTTTTCCATTCACTGGACAGAGAATTGTGGCATTAATTATTGCCTTCATTGCTTAACCTCGAATATCAAATCAAGAGTAAGCTGGACAAAA
>JAEORN010000312.1 GCA_016840825.1 Candidatus Thorarchaeota archaeon
CATATCTGAGGAGTTCTCTCTTGAGATTACTCAACTTCCTCACGTTTTATTCTGTAGACTACTTGATGTTCATAATCAGAACATCCCAATGTTATGCTCTCATCCTTCATGAATGAGAACTTTCCACCTGATTGCAAGACGAGAATCCAAGGATAGAGAATATGAAATGAGCTAGGACATAGCTTTCCCCTATCCTCTGGGTAACGATAGGTGATGCCAACCTCTTGCCCTATTGAGCATTTTCCAGAGCCTTTAATGTCTATGACCTCTATAGTTATTTTCAATGCCATTAGAATCACAGTGAATAATCTGTACATCACTATGAAAACCATGCGGACAGAGCAGTTCAGTGGTTTGTCTGCAATTACAGGCAAGTTATTTTCAAAAGGGAAATATCTTGCATATGATATGGACCAATACTAAGGAGTCGTGGCAAGACGATGCAATCTAAGGACACTACTGATGATATGTTGTTGGTCTGGTGTCCGTTGATTCCTCCTAGTAGGATTGGTAGTCTTTCCCATCATATCGTCGAGCTTGAGCGAGTTAATGACAGGTATGATGACTGGAGAGCTTCTATGAGAACAAAGAAGATAGTCAATACTCATATCGGAGTACTACTTGATAGAATTCGAATTCTATTGATGGGAATAGGGATTGCATGTGCTTCGAATCGCCAACTGGCAGATACGATTCAAGGGATAGTATCCGAATGCCTAAGGAAAAGCTGCCTGAGTTCTCTTGAGAAGGTAAGGGATGGAAAACAGGAAGATGTGGTTCGGACGGCGGAGAGATTCTTGAGCGTTCTTAGGTTCACCCGAGATATATATCCAGAAGAGGAGATTTCCAAGGCATATGCTGCAATCGGATTATCAGGTAATGAAACCAGTGTCGTTTCGGGGACTCTTGATTTAGCAGGTACGATTGTGATGGCTGTTTACCTTCGTTTGCTGAGCCCAGATCCTTGGCAATTCATGGAAGACGAATGTTAGTATTCTGGTCTATGCTTGATGAATGATGCTCTCTTCTTTTATGAAATTGATCTCTGATTCTTTCAAGACGTCCCAATTGCTCGTAAATAGTGTGACCTTTAGTCTGTAATCGACTATATCCATCTCGATGAAGCTTGCCTCTTGCCGGCCACTCCAGCCTCCGGTAGCACCAGAGATAGTCCCTGGGTTCAGAAATAGTTTGTCATTGTATAGATCAATTGTGGCATTATGAGTATGACCATGAATAGCAATATCAGCGTCAACGTTGGTTACTATCTCCCACAATTGCTGAACATTTCCTCGTGGTCGAAGTTGTGTTCCATGAAGCAGTAGGATATTGAATTCACCAAGCTGAATCTGTTCATGATGATTATATTGATTGGTTGAATAATCCATATTGCCCTGAACAATAAAGGACCTAGGAAGTGCTGGGAGTGCCTTGCGCATATCATGCTCTCGAACTAGATCGCCAGTAATCAAAGCAATCTCATACTTCGTTTTAGCGATATGGTCGTAGAAATCCTTAGGGATTGCATCTCGTCTGTTTGGAATATGGGCATCCCCAAAGACTAATGCTTTCAACAAGTGCACATCCATCTAAAGCTCATTTACCCCGTTCTTTACTCAGATTCTCAAGAATCTTATCATAGACCTCTTTCTTTCGGCCTTTAGCTAGCTTTGATAGACGCTCAACGATGAGTTCAGGCGTACTTCTCGCGAGAACTCCAAATCGCGGAGTACGATCAACGACCAACTCCAGATTCTCGTCAAGTCCCCTAGCTTCGATGCCATCTATTCTAACTTGAACACTGGTAGCTTCCTCAATCTCCTTTGCTAGGTGACTACAGATAACGGTGCAGCTCTTGGAATCTCTCTGCAGAATCTCGATTAATCCTGCAATGACATTCGCAGCGCTTCCTGGTTCTGTGATAGCCTCAACTTCATCAAATAACGCTAGCTTTGCTTTCTCAGATACAACGATGTCAGCGAATTGCTTGAGGGTCGTTTCGAATGCACCTGCACTCACCATTCCTCTACTCTTGTAGAAGAAGTAAATCTCCTCAAAGGGACTAAGATTCGTTTCTGAAGCTGGAACAGGAAAGCCAGCCTGGGCTAAAGTAGCGATTTGAGCAAGGGTCTGAATGGTCGTTGTCTTACCACCACTATTCGCACCAGAAAGTATGGCACAGTTCTCTGCGTTTGTCCCCAATGGCTGCAGCGGGGTATTACCTATCGAATAGTCGATAGGTTGGACCTTACCATGACGCCCCTTGAGCATGCTCTCGACGAGGAAAATATTCCTTGCTCCTTTAACACCAACACCTGAATAGGTCCTAGATAGGACAGGTTTCGATAGCTCATAGTCAGTGGCGAATAATCCAACAGCTAAGAATAAATCGAACTCAAGAAGGGTCTGAACGGCTTTGCTCACAGAATCTCTTAGTTTCTCCAGATCACCTGCGTATTTCTTGATAAGCTTGAATTGGCGGTCTGCAAATTTCCTTCTCAGTTTATCCTCCAGATCATTTACTTGGGTTAGTACTAGCTTGACTGGTAAAGCAATTTCCTCACTAACGATTCCTGTCGCCCAATCAGCTTCTCTGGGTGTCAATCCCAACTCCTTGACCAATTTCTCTTCTGCTTCTTGTATTGTATTGGTGAAGGTTTCGATTATCTCAGCTGGCAACATATTTCGCATAGCACCAGATTCTGCGCCTTCCATATCAGCAGACTGCAATATGCTTATGATCTGCTGCCCTCCAAGAGTTATCTGGCTTTTTGCGATACGAGAAGTTATCTCTTCATTCAGCCAAGCCTCAGTTTCTGCTATTGCAGTGGGATAGGCTTTGACCGCCTTTCGGTAGCGATCGAGCTCAGGATCAACTCCAGAGGCGATATCTCCATCCTCATTCAGATTCCCAAGAATCTGTCCAACCTTCAGAAGCTCTTCAAAGTCTATATCTTGGATGAACTGGTTCACTGATTCATTGGTTGGGATCTTCTTGAATTCATCTGCCAGTTTGCAGGCTGCATCGATTACACGATAATTCCGGGAGTAGAATCCTACAGTCAGTTCAGGCAACACATCTGCTATTGACCAATCCTTGCCCAGAGGCTCAACGTTATCCAGCATATCAATGGAGCTGTCATAGAGCCCAAAGGGAGAGATAAAGAACACGAGGTCGTATCCTTGTGCATAGTCAGCAGCATTCTCACCTTCAGAGAGAACATAGACAGGACACCATTTCTCTACACCCTCATCTACCAACTTGTCGAATACCTTATCATCATTGGTGATTACTACTCTCCCTTCAATTCTTCGTGGCTTGATTTTTCGAAAGAGTCCACGAACCTGAGAAAGATTACTACGAAGTGCTTCTCGTTGTTCCGCTGTAAGGCCCTTAGCCATGGCTGAAGCATTAGCGAAGTAGGCCTGGCGTTTCTCGATCTCATTCAATCTATCTGGAGGCAGTGGAAAATAAAGGAAAAGCTTGTCCTTGGCATAGCCAGTATTCGCATATCCTCTGATGATATCAACAACTTGTTCGAATATCTTGCGTACATCAGTACTCCTGAGAATCATATTCGAGCTGACACCGAATTGAGACTCATATGCGGCTTTCACGATATTGACTGCTTGTCTAGCTCCAATTCCGGGAACTGCAGCAACAAGGTCTACTCTGGAATCAAGAATGACCTTTAGTGCAACAGGTTCTGATCCAAAGTGACTAACTAATGCGCCACGTACCTTTTCACCGACTCCTGGAATATCAGAGATGTTTTCTATGCTCAATTTGTCTTCCTCAGAGTAGCAATCAGATGTTTCGTCAATTGATTGCCCTAAAAGGTTTGACTCTCGGACGAAATGAGATATTTTACCTGCCTCCGGATATGCTCTTGAAGGGAACAACTGCGTTCTCTAGTATAGTAGTGTATAGGATTTAGCCCTGAAAAACACCTTCTGAAATTCAGAAAAGGCGCGAAACTAGTATCCAAGAGTCATATCTACGATGTTTTGAGGTGTTTCACCACGAATGAACCTAAGAATGTTCTCGCCAACGAATTGTAATTGGTCCTGTACTATGTTCTCAGAATATGCTGCTCGATGAGGTGATAATACTACATTCTTGAGATCATGAAAAGGAAAGTTCTCAGATGGTAGCTTTCCAGCTCCACCCCACGTAGAAGGATAATCCCACCATACATCAAGAGCTGCACCTGCGATTCTTCCTTCACTGAGTGCATGATAGAGAGCCGCTTCATCGATGATTTGCCCGCGAGAGATATTTACTAAGATTGCGTTTTCCTTCATCAGGGAGATGAAATGTCCATCTACTAGATTCTCAGACC
>JAEORN010000313.1 GCA_016840825.1 Candidatus Thorarchaeota archaeon
AGAGATGTTGTAAGAGTAATAACTCCTGGAACAGTTCTGGAAAGGTCTATGCTCGAAGACTCTACTACTAACTATCTAACAGCACTAATTGATGATAGTGGAAAGACCGGAATTGCATCGGTCGACGTTTCTACTGGAGAATTCCTGGCAACGCAAATAGAGGGATCTCCAGAGAGCGAACTTGTAATGAATGAGGTTGGTAGATTATCTCCTTCTGAGATACTACTTCCTGATGGATTGTCTAAATCAATTACGTACAAAACGCTACAAGAAACAGGGATTCATATAACTCTCAGGAATGATCTAGATTTCTCAGCAGCAAATGCAGAAGCACTACTCAAAGAACAATATGGAGTCTCGATGATTGATGGCTTCGGGATTGCAGATAAACAGGTATCTCTTGGTGCGGTTGGAGCTATTCTTGCCTATCTACAGACCGTTCACAAGACTAGTAAGATCTCACTCTCAGGGCTCAGGACATATACAATTGAAACCCATATGGTCGTTGATACTCAAACTCAGAGAAATCTAGAACTGATTAGGAATGCCAGAGATGGAACTACACGCGGTACGCTTCTCAGTATCCTATCAAAGACAGTTACACCAATGGGAAAGCGTAAACTGAAGCAATGGATTCTACAACCCCTAAGAGACGTTGATGCAATTGAGATGAGATTAGATGCTGTAGAGGAGCTAGCTCGCAATGCACTGACTCGACAGGGGATTGCCAGTAGCCTCAGGGATGTTGGAGACCTTGAGAGAACTACAAGTAGAATTGTCTTCGGAACATCAAATGCGCGAGACCTCCTTGGCCTGAGGAATTCTCTTGCGAAGTTACCAGTTGCCAAAGAAGCACTCTCTTCTTGTTCGAGTAAGATAATACAGGACTCTGCAGACTCCATTGATCCATTGACTGAACTTCATGCTACACTAAAATCAGCAGTTCTAGAAGATCCTCCAGTGTCGGTTCGCGATGGCGGGATGATAAAGAAAGGATTTAGTCAAGCCCTAGATTCTTTGAAGGAAACTATAGCTTCTGACAAGAAATGGATAGCATCCCTTCAAGAAACTGAAAGAAGGAGAACGGGTATCAAATCATTGAAAGTCGGGTTCAATAAGGTCTTTGGATATTATATTGAGATCACACGATCAAACCTGAATATGGTACCTCGGGAGTATGAGAGAAAGCAAACCCTGGCAAATGCTGAGAGATTCATAACTCCTGATCTTAAGGAGAAAGAATCTGCAGTACTTGCGGGGGAGGAGCGTATCAATAAACTCGAGTTCGAAATCTACGAGGAACTACGTGAGCAAGTTCGAGATGCATCAGGCAAGTTACGTCAAATATCGACCGCAATAGCAGTTGCAGATGTATTGGTTTCTCTGTCCGAAGTCGCTGTAACAAGAAGATACAGCAGACCGACCCTCACTTCAGGCACTCGAATCAAAATCATAGACGGTAGACATGCTGCACTTGAGGTAATGCTTGGTCCGAATGAGTTCGTGCCAAACAGTGTTGAAATCGGTGATGGTGGCACTACACTGATAATCGTTACAGGACCAAACATGGCAGGAAAGTCGACATGGATGAGACAGTGCGCACTCATTGTTCTTCTCGCGCAAATGGGTTCATTTGTGCCAGCCAAGAGTGCTGAGATTGGTCTAGTAGATAGAATTTTCACAAGAGTAGGAGCATTTGATGACCTCACAGCTCGTCAGAGTACATTCATGGTTGAGATGATAGAGACTGCAAACATTCTCAATAATGCCACAGACAAGAGCCTAGTCATCTTGGATGAGATTGGCAGAGGGACCTCGACATTTGATGGAATGGCTCTTGCTTGGGCAGTCGCAGAACGCATTGTCCAAATGAAGACACGTACGCTTTTTGCCACACACTTTCATCAACTGACAGATATGGCGGCTCAGTTTCATGGCGTCAAGAACGTGCACACACTCGCGAAAGAGTCAGGCGACACCATAATCTTCTTGCATAGAGTTGTGGATGGTGGAACAGACAAGAGCTACGGTGTCCATGTTGCCGCTCTAGCAGGAGTTCCTGAATCAGTCGTTAAACGAGCTAGTCAAATCCTCCAAAAGATAGAGAAGGAGAACAGACTCACGGTTGGAGATTCTATTCCTGATTTCAAGTCAACAGAGCAAACTAGCCTTGAATCTTTAGTCATAGAGGACCCTCTTGTTGAGAGAATAAGGCACATAGACCTAGATAGAACTACTCCAATCGATGCTCTCGTTCACTTGAGGGAGATGCAAGAGGAAGCAAAGAAGCGGAAGGAATAATCGCTGCTTTGATTGCAAATACACAAACCGATGAGCCATCAACCAGTTTCTATGGCTTTCTTTGGAGTCCTTAGCTCTGCTTCAAGTTCTTCAATATTCACTCTTGGTTCTATGCTCTTGGTCGCGAGTATTCCAAGTATAATGAAATTGAGAATAATGGCTCCAAGAATTAGTGGGACACCTTCGTAATACGTATAGATGAAACCTGAAAAGATAGGTGCAATTGTGCCAACAAGCAAGACTAGAAGCGTTGACAGCCCTAGCATCTTCCCTAAGTCTGCTCGCGGCAGAGATTTCTGGATATAGGCATTCATGGTGGTTGCCCAGAGATTGTCATTGGTCGATTTCATCGCCGTGGCAATGAACGCAAGCGAGAGAATTACTCCGAGACCAGGATAGATGCTATCGAGCGTGGCAACCCATTCCACTGGTGCAACATATTTTACATATTGTGCAATGATCAAGAGACCAAGTGCAAGAGGCATTACAGAATACACTGCAATTGTGATTCTCTTTCCACCTTTCTTATCAAATGCACGTCCGAGCAGAAGGGTTAATGGTACAGACAATGCAAGGGTAATCAGCATCATGAGGAAAATCTGGCCAATATTGAACTCTAGAGTTTCATTAACATAGAATAAGCTTGAGAAACCATACATATTATCACTCAGGGCATCTATCATCATAACTGCAACAAAGATAGGAAACACTCTAATCAGTAATTTCAGGCCGCGCTTGCTCTCTGAAATAAAATCCCTAATGATTGATGCGTGTCGATCCCTCTCTGGTATTGGGGTCGATTCCAACCATATCAACCGAATAATGGTAGTAGCTAGGTATCCAACTGCGCCGATGAAAAAGATCGTTCGCATTATCTGAATAAATGCCCATCCATAGTTGAACATTATACCCATCGCAAAGAGAGGACCTAGACCGAATAGAGCTCCCAGAGTGAAAAGACTAACTGCGACCCCTCCATATTTTCTATCGATGACTTGGAAAATGTAAGCAGTACCCCCTTGACCTGTGAAGTTTGACGCTGCAAGTGTAAGGAGCCCCATTGCTACAATCTCGATTCGGTCAGCAAATGAGAGAATGAGAAAACCAATCCCATTAATCACCATAGTAATGATAGCGAGGTTTCTACGATTGTAGTTATCTGCAAGATAACTTGCAACTAATGTCCCGATTAGCGTTACTATGGTCATTGAAGAAAAGAGAACACCCAGAATGAGGTAAGGGATTCCCAAGTCTCGAAGAAAGAGACTCAGGAAGTTCCAAACAACATTTAGACTAGCCATAATCCAGTTTGTTATTATGAAGACTCTGAAGTTCTTGTTTGCCATCAGACTCCGGACCGAGTGACTCCAAGAATCATCGGCAACTTGCTCGAGAGGTACTTGGGGAGTTCCTGTAGTTACATCATTCAGGTCTTCGCTCAAAAGATTTCATTCTTCCATGGTGGCTGTTTTCTTGCTTAAGATAATCAGATTGACTTATGCCAGTTTAATGAATATGATGATGAACGCATCGAGATGAGAGGGAAATACGCAAAGTCGTTTATTTTGCCGAAAGAATGTCATGTGCTTTCTTTAGTTGCTCTATAATGTCAATACCTTGTGGACACTTCTCCAGGCATTCTCCGCATTCTTCGCAAGCAGAGGCATCCTTTCCTTGAGCCCATGGAGTCTTTCCAATCATTGAATAGTATGATTTTGCCTTTTCCTGATCCCCGTAGATTTGGTAACGTTGCAGCTGTTCGAATATGAAACTGATACTGACTTCATTTGGACAAGGTTGACAATACTTGCATTGAGTACAAACAAGATCACATAGTTCCTTGAATCTCCCAGATATCTTGTCAATTGATTCTCTTTCTGTCCTAGTCAGTTGATCATAATCCTCCCGAGAGGTGATGCTAAGATTATCATTCAGCATTTCATCAGAGCCCATTCCTGATAATGCAACTGAAACATTTGGATTACTTAGAACGAACTTAAAGGCGAGATCAACATAGTTCTCACGACCGGGCGTCAGCCACTCTTTCATTTCTTCAGGAAGGCTTGTTCCAGCTAGACGTCCACCTCCGACTGACCCCATTGATGCCACTGCCAAGCCTTTCTTACCGGCATAATTTATCATCTCATGATTGACTTGGTCTACAATATTGTACTGAACAAGCATCAATTCAAAATACCCAGAATCAATTATTTCCTTGAGAACTTCAGGCGTGTCGTGGAATGAAAATCCGAGCTGCTTTATTTTGCCTTCCTCTCTGGCTTTCAAAGCTCGTTCAATCAGATTGAGTCCCAACACCTTCTCCTCAAAGGTCTTCTTGTTGAGAGCATGGAACAAATAGAAATCCACATAGTCTTCATTCAATCTGTCAAGTTGTTCATGTAAGTGCTGGTCGAAGTGCTCAGGTTCCGTGAACTCTTGTCGGCCTACAGGGCATTTTGTCACCAAGGTAACGCGTTCACGATAGCCATCTTTTAATGCCAATCCTAAAACCACCTCACTCTCACCCCGGTGGTATGTCCATGCGGTGTCTACGTAGTTAATGCCATTATCAATTCCTTTTCGAATTAATCTAATCGCTGCTTCCCGGTTTATCTTGCCGTCTTCGGTAGTTGGAAGACGCATACATCCAAATCCAAGGGCAGATACCTTGATACCAAGTTTTCCTAGCTTTCTATATTGCATGCTGTTTCCTCTCATCAATATGTTTTCGTTCTATGACTTGCGCCTGTTAAGTTCACGGGTTTTCGCGATTTTCTGTTGAAAGCGTATCAGTTTGAGAATTGGAGTACGATCGCAGAAGGATTGTTTACTTAGGCACTAGAAACTGCAAAGCAATCTCGACTGAATTTCTTTGTGCAGTAAGATAAGTTAAGACCAATAAATTATTCTTAGGTTTGAATGAGAATCTAATACCAAATCCTTGTGAAAGTTGTCGGAATATTCAAATTTCACATAAAATGAATTGGCAAACGGAGGAAAGAAAAAGTGAGTCCGATAGAAATTACAGGTATTCTGGGCTTTGCTTTTCTCCTTTTCAGAATCTGGCTTGTTGAAATCAAGTTGACTGATGAACTCCAATTTAGACGAAGATACTTCAGCCGGTTTTTTACATATTATACAGCTCTCGCCCTCGTTTTTGGTCTGAGCTTCTATCCCTTGAATGTAATGGTAATGATAGCTTTCCCAATTATCCTTGTGACTTCTATATGGGACATCAATTTTTACCGCAGATTCAAAACTCAAACATATTGGGCAAAGAACCGAGGTTGGGTTCTAGTTGAAAGACTAACGCTACATCCTCCAGTTGTCATAGTAGCCTTATTCATGATTTTCAATGATGCTAGGAATTTCATACAGCCTCCGAATCTGCTTCTGATGATGTTAGATGCGCTTGTGCTTTTCCTTCCATTCTTTCTACTTGATGCAAGGTGGACACGACGTTACAAATGGCCTGAAGCTCTAATCGTAATCGGACTAATGGTTGCATCTGGTGCATCGTTACTCCTTGCAGAAGCAATTCTTTGGGGTGTTCCACTTTGGTAAATGAGATAGAAGCATCACATGACTCATTCTTGGAATACTTCAAGAAATCACAGCTACTAAAAATTGGCCTAGCTTTCAATCTCATTTACTTTGCTTGTGTAATTCTAGGAATGATCTATTTTCTCACTGAGGGGACTCTCTTTGAAACTGTCTTTACTGTGGACTTTCGAGTTTTCTATGAAGCTGGTCATGTATTCGTCACCAATCCAAGCGAAATCTACTCAGTCAATCCAAATGGATTGCCATTCAGATACTTCCCTTCATTTGCCGCATATATGGCAATATTCACAGGTATTCCATTACTAACACTCTACTTAATCAACATCACGCTGATGATGATATGTAATCTAGGCATAGTCTATTTTGTATATCAAGTGAGCCAACAAAAGGGAGTAACCACTTCCACAAAGAATTTTGAAAGAACACTACTCTTTGTTTTCATTGCGCCTCAGCACATTGTCAATATCATGTTTGGACAAATCACACAGCTAGCTATACTTCTAGCTCTGATCGTGCTGTTTCTATTGCAGTCTTCAAATCATGACTCGCTAGGGTGGTTTTTTATTACGGGGATACTAATCGGACTAGCAGCGACCCTCAAACCTTTCTTTCTAGTATTCATTCCTTTTATGGTTCCAATAACTGTA
>JAEORN010000314.1 GCA_016840825.1 Candidatus Thorarchaeota archaeon
ACGATGCTTTATACCAATGTCACTATGCAGCATTTATCACGAGTGAAGCAAGAGAATTCTATGATTTATCGAGCGAAGAAAAGAAACAGCATTTTGAGAAGTTATATGATAGATCGCAAGACATCAATGCAGATGCATCAATGGTGTTGATGCATGGAGAAACCGTAGCAAGTATTGTACTCGTTGTTTCAAGGGATAATGAAGAGCATGTCACAGTCGTAGCAGTCCATCCAGATTTCAGAGGAATGGGATTAGCAAAAGCAATCCTAAGCGCATCAATAAGCGAGCTTAGAAGGCAGGGATCGAAAAACGTGTCAATCGGAGTAGACACAGTGAATGTGCCTGCAATAAAGCTCTATGAGAAATATGGATTCCAAGTGACTTCAAGACTCTCCTCTTATTCGTGGAAGGCAAAAACATAGTGTTGAAAGAAATCACGAAGCACTTGCCCAAGCCTTGATATTTGCGTTTCGCAATCCACTATGCGTTTAATATGAAAATTGTTGGAGTAGATGTTGGCGGGACTTTCACAGATATCATGATGATTGACACGCTAACAGGAATTCACTTCGTGCACAAAGTGCCATCAACTCCAGTTAGTCAAGACAAAGCTGTAATTCAGGGCATTATGGAAATTTTGGAGATGCATGACATTTCTCCGACAGACATTTCACTTGTCGTTCATGGAACCACTGTCGCCACAAATTCGATGCTGGAGAGAAAAGGTGCCCGAGTTGCCCTTCTGACCACAGAAGGTCTTGAAGATGTATTAGAAATAGGTCGTCAAAATCGAGAGGATATATACGACATATCAGCGTCTAGGCCTGAACCGCTGGTGCAAAGAGAGAATCGTATTGGAGTGAAAGAACGTCTGGATTCCGAAGGAATTCCAATCATCGAACTCTCACCATCAGAGGTGAATTCTGTCGTTTCCCAAATCCTAGACAGAAAACCTGAGTCTATAGCTATCTCTTTGCTGTTTTCATATCGAAATTCCGAACACGAGAAAATCCTTCTAGAAAAGATTCAACAATCAACCAAGACCTATGCTGTGGCATCATCTGATGTCTTGCCTGAGTTCAGGGAATTTGAACGCATGTCAACGACAGTCTTGGAAGCGTATCTTGGTCCATTGGTTGTTGAATATTTGGAACGCCTAGGAAGTGCACTTAGAAGACTCAATCCTTCTACAACCCTTACAATAATGCAATCGAATGGCGGAACAATGATAGCATCATCAGCAAGGGGGAAAGCAATCGGACTCGCCATCTCTGGTCTAGCAGGAGGAGTGATAGGAGGATGGCAAATCGCTAGGCAGTCTGATGTCACAAGAGCGATTACTCTTGACATGGGTGGTACAAGTTGTGATATCAGTGCAATAATCGGAGAGATAGTTGTAAGACCTGATAATGAGATTGCAGGACTTCCTCTGAGGATGCCTTCTGTTGATGTAAAGACAATTGGCGCAGGAGGTGGCAGTATAGCTTGGATTGACAAAGCAGGCATTCTTCATGTAGGTCCACAAAGTGCAGGAGCAATTCCAGGACCCGCTGCTTATCAAAAAGGAGGAACGGACGCAACTGTAACTGATGCTAATTTGCTCCTGGGTAGATTAAATCCAGAGTATTTCCTTGGAGGAAAGGTAAAACTGAATATTGGAGCCTCTAGGCATGCTGTTAGTGATATTGCTGCACAATTGGGAATGTCAATTGAAGAAGCGGCTCTGGGGATAATTAAGATTTCAACTGCAAACATGGTACAGGCCATCCGCGAGGTGACAGTGGAGAGAGGTAGCGATCCAAGACAATTCGTGCTTGTACCGTTTGGAGGAGCAGGTCCAACTCAGTGTATAGACATTGCTGAAGCGCTCGATATAGATCGTATTATCGTACCTGCACATCCCGGAATCACTTCAGCACTAGGTCTTGTCTGTACTAATCTTCGCGTCGATCTAATGAAGACAGTTCTCATGCGAACAGACGAATCAAACCTGCACAAATTAAGAGAAACTCTAAACAACCTGTCAGATGAGGCAAGTAATCAATTAATCGAACAGGGAGCACAACGAAATGATATTGAGGTCACAAGGAACGTAGATATGAGATATCTAGGACAGTCTCATGAACTAATAGTTCAGCTCCGACCAGATACGTCCAATCTGATGACAGATTCAATCACAGGTTTTGAGTCACTCCATGAGAAGTCATTCGGATACAAGATGAGTGGGCATCATATAGAATGGGTAACAGCTCGTGTTTCTGCGACTACTCATTCTAGAAAATATGAGCCATATCAACATCAGGTGACTTCTAAGACTACGCCGGAGCGAACACGATCTATTGTATTGAATAATGGTGAACGTGTATCTGCAAGAGTTCATGGACGAAATGATCTGAATATAGGTCAGAGAATACCTGGACCAGCCATAGTTGAACAACTTGACACTACTATTTACATTGGACCGGGATGGACGAGTGAACAAAAATCGGATGGAGCATTATGGATAAGGAGGGGTGAAACATGATTGACGATCCTATCTCCTTCGAAGTCATCAAGAATGCTCTCATATCATGCGCTCGAGAGATGAGTCAAGCTCTTCGCAGAACAGCATTCAGTCCAAATATCAAAGAGAGAAGAGACTGCAGCTGTGCCATCTTTGATAGCGAAGGTAACCTCGTAGCACAATCA
>JAEORN010000045.1 GCA_016840825.1 Candidatus Thorarchaeota archaeon
CTATCGAACAAGCGAGGAATACAGTCTATTCGCAACCATTCGCACAAGGAATATTACTAGTTACAATCAATTTCTAAGAGACCTGTATACCAATGAATGTGTATTAGATACACACTCGTACCTTTCTCTGGAAGAATGGTTTGTGCCATTTCGTTAGGTCTTCTCTGTAACTACATTTGTATGGTCGCCAATCCAATGCTTAGACCATATATTTCCCTTTGATTGCAGCCTGTCTAGGATTACAAACCACAGAATTATCATTGAAATATGCATCATCATACTTGCTATAATGTATGCATACCATAAACTGAAGGTTGGCATGAATATAAGAACTAGAGGCCCAATCACATCGAAAGGATTCACCCAAGGCCACAGGATTGGATTATACCAATGCATAGGGAAATCTAAGATCAAATGTGACATGACACCAATAAACGACGATACTACTAACCATGGTGTAATCTTACAGACTTCATTCAACTCTGATCTATCGACATCAAAGAATGTGGATATGATTGGTGCATAGAGAAATCGAGTCACCAGAATAGTAAGTACTGTACCAAGAGTTGCAGCACCAACTAGACTATGTAAAAGGAGGTGGTCTGGAAGAGTGCTGAAAAATACCCACATAAAGGGAATCTCTATGTCTGGCATCACAGAACCAACAACTAAAGCAGGTAATGATAATCTTTTATCAGTCTTAGAGATTACAAAGGCAAACGGGTAGTGAAGCGGTGTAATTGGCAATTCTGTTCAACATTTTATGTGTCTGATAATTGCATTAAGATATTTTCTACGAACTAAGAATTGTACACTGTTATTACGATATCTTAAAGTGAACACTAAGATATTCCTCTTTCAGGTGTGATTATGGGCCTCTATGAATTTGATGGAAAGAAACCAAAGATTGACCCTGAAGCATATGTTTCTCCACGTGCCTCTTTGATAGGAGATATCGAGATTGCAGCTGATGCCAGTATCTGGGAATTCGCAGTATTGCGTGCTGATATGAACTATATTCGAGTTGGAAAGGGAACCTCAATTCAGGATAATTGTACAGTACATACAACAGTGATACATCCCACAATCATTGGAGAGTATGTGACTGCAGGTCATAATTGTGTCATTCACGCTTGCGAGATTGGAGATCGCACCGTCATAGGCATGGGTTCCGTAGTACTCGATGGTGCAAAGGTTGGAAATGATTGTGTGATAGGAGCTGGTTCCGTTGTAACAAATGGCACAATCATTCCTGATGGAAGTCTAGTGTTGGGTATTCCCGGGAAAGTTGTCAAAGAGGTTTCTGAAGGGATGAAGGAAGCCTTCATGGTTGGTGCTAGACTCTATGTTGAACTAGGTAAGTCGCACAAGGAGTCCGAGTCTGGTAAGCTCCCCTAGTTGTGATTATTTTGGATTTCTATTCGAAAACCTTCAGTAGGTAGTATCCCTGGAACGCTGACCACAGCACAAGGGCATAGACTGATACTTTCTGCCATAATGCGTTGCCAAATATATCTCCAAACACCGGACTGAAGAAAGCTCCAACATAGCAGAAGCATATGCCTGCTACAATGAGCCCAACTAATCCAAATGTCTGTGGATAATCTTTGTTTAGGAATATCGCTATAGAATAGATGAATATTCCAAATGTGATAAGTAGAAAGAAGAGTAATGTTGTTAGTCCGTGTTCTGCCGGATACAAATTCCCTGCGAAGAATGCCAGAGCTGACAAATTAGGCGCAGAGGCCAATCCCAATATTGCAGCAATTCCACTCAATCCCTTGAGAAGGGTTGATTCTGTAAACTCTGTTCTCATTGAAAAGAACAGAGGTACATAGCAGATTGCAGCTCCAGTACATGCGATCAGAAACAGATAGTAAGTCAACATTGAAGGTGTGCCATCTACTTCTGTCAGTCCGAGTGCGCTGAATGGATACTCAAAGAATAGATACCCTCCAGGATATATCAGCATCGCAATCAATGTCACAACTACAAATTGCAGACCCGACACTATTCCCAAGTAAGCACTGATTCTCTTCCACGATGTCAGTCTATTCATCTCCTTATCCTTAGTCATTTGCATGTTTTTGCAATTCCATCTCTCGAAGTTCTCTTCGAAGGACCTTGCCAACATTACTCATTGGTAAATCATCCACTATCGCCACCTCTTTTGGTCTCTTGTAGCCAGCCATCTTACCCCTTGCCCACTCAATGAATTCCTCAGGAGTTGCCTCTTCTCCATCCTTCAAGACAATGAATGCTTTGACATATTCATTGGAGGGATCTTCGGGTCTTGGTAGACCGATAGCTGCTGCAAGCTTGACCTTTGGATGAGTGAAGAGAATATCCTCAATCTCTCTAGGATACGC
>JAEORN010000315.1 GCA_016840825.1 Candidatus Thorarchaeota archaeon
ATTAGTGAAGCGAATGATGACGACATCTGGGTATACCAAGCACAATGGGATGAGCATAAAGAGGCATTCATTCTCAACATCAAGGTTGACCGAACCGCAACTCTGACCTTCAGTAACTTTGAATCCACACCAACCGCCTATGCTAGCGGAATAAGCCTCGGTGATTTGGTGGCTTCAGGTGAAGGGTATGCTCTCACTCTTGCTCCTGGAACCTATCAATTGGTGATAAAGTGAGGTGAAAAAATGACGGAAGAAATCGATCAACCCACGGAAGAAGTCACGAAGCCTGCACTACGAGAGAAGTTGCACATGGGCAATGCAAACATCAGTATGTGGACACTCCTCTTTGCTCTACTCGGAGCGATTCTCTATGCAGGGGTTTCATTGATACCAATACCTTTCACAATGGTAAGCATTCTCAAGTTTGGGTTATTACCTGCTCTCACTATCATAGCGCTAACTGGTGCGATCCGTGGACCCATAGCTGGATTCATTGCTGGATATCTTGGTGAGATCATCTATGGATTGCTCACCTACAATATCATTGTGACAATGACCCTCCCTGCTATGGCATATGGAATCATGGGTCTAATAGTCGGGCTAATCTCCTATGACTTCACCAATGGTAGATCTCTCATCAAGCTCTCGATTCTCTCAATCGTTGGTTTCTTGTTCACTATCTTGTTGAGTGTCGTGATAGCAATATCCGTGGAAGGATACTCCGTTTTGGCTGCAATCCTCTACAATATGCTCCCACTTTTGACCATGGGCTTGCCTACATTGTTCTTCCTAACTCCTGTACTTGCCAGAGCTTGGTATGAGTTCATGAAGAAGATGAAGGCAATCGCTTCTACGGAGATTAAAGTATCAGAATAGCAAATGAAATGGGGGATGAACCCCATTTCCTTTCTTCTTTATTGGATTGAAAATACTTTTACTATCGTACAAGCTTCAAGAGATATTATGAAAAGTCATACGAAATATCTTACTTTTAATGTTCCAGCTCGAATGGACTTTGTTCATATAACCCCCGAGGTACAAGCAGCCGTTCGCGAGAGTGGCGTGAAAGAAGGACTATGTCTTGTCAATTCGATGCACATCACGTCTAGTGTTTTCATCAATGATAATGAGAGTGGACTGCACTCTGACTACAAACGATGGTTGGAGAAGCTTGCGCCTCATGAACCTATCAGTCATTATCAACATAATCGAACTGGAGAGGATAATGGAGATGCCCATCTTAAACGTCAAATCATGGGGAGAGAGGTAGTTGTCGCGATAACCAATGGACAATTAGATCTTGGTACTTGGGAACGTATCTTCTACGGTGAATTCGATGGTCGTCGGAATAAACGACTTCTAATCAAAATAATCGGTGAATGAATGATCAGTTTCGTTTTCTCAAATTCACATCATGATAGATTTCAAGTAGTTTGGGCACATGAAACTTGATGTCAAATCTCTTTGCAACAGTGGCTCGAGAGTTCTGACGAATCCTTTCGTAGAGCTCATCATCTGTGAGTAGTCTATCGATTGAATCAACGAGAATTTTCGGGTCGCCGGGGGTTACGGCATATCCATCGATTTCATGAGTCACCACTTCACTTGGACCATAGACATTAGCAGTTATTACAGGAACCTCACATGCCATTGCTTCTAACACTGAGAGTCCGAATGGCTCTCTTCGGGATGGGTATAGAAAGATTCTACTTTCATTGATGATTCTTGGCACTTGTCTTGCATCTACAACACCCAAGTATTCCACAACATCCTCTACACCTCTTTCCTTAAACTCCTCAAGGAGCTGCTCCTTGAGAGATCCTTCTCCTGTCATAACCATCTTAATAGATGGGCGTTTCATCCGCAGTGATTCGAGCATCTCTGGAAAGATATCAACTCCTTTCATATGCTCAAGTCTTCCTAGGAACGCAATATCCCATCTCTTAGTAGCTGTAATATCAGGTTGGAACACATCAAGATTAATTCCGAGATAGAGGCGTTGAACGCAGGCATCCTTCCCGCATTGTTTGAGTAGGTCCTTCAAGGCATTTGCGACTGTATCACTAACAGCAAGTATTCTATCAAATGGGCAGTATCTCTCTAACTGCTCATAATCAGTGGTTTCTATGTTACCCGGAATAATCAAGGGCTTTGATAATCCATGTATCGTTGCTACTATAGATGTTCTACCAAGAAAGCCGTCTTGGACTAATGAGTTGAGTACCCTGTTAAACACGATGTATGTACTGTGTGCATGAATAATATCTGGGTGCAAATCATTAACGATATCCATTAACTGAGTCCTAAGAACCTCAACATTCTCATCCAAATCATTATCATTGAACATCCGATCTACTTGTTTTGATCTTTCTGACTCCGGTAGCTCCAAGAACTCCCATTTTCTCGCCTCAAGATAATTACCTGGGAGATTGATTATCTCATACGCCTCCATGGTTTCTCTTGCTGGGGTATCTCTAGATGAAGCCTGAGTAGCTATGTACGAGTCATGACCTCGGGCAACCATTTCTCTTGAGAGATAATGGAGATATGACTCATACCCTCCAAGACCGGCAGGGTTAAGGCTGTCACATAGATGAAGAATGCGCATAGGTAAGGGATACATCCTACTTTCTTGTACCTTATGGATGATAAGCCAACTCTGTTTCCGGTGAAGAAATGATGTTTAATGGCACATCACGCATGAAATTTCGTGACAGAGATATCATTAGAGATGTTGATGGACGTATCTTCGTGGTATTAGGACACATTCAACCCACAGAAAGAATCCTATCATTCCTCAAATATATCCCAGATCCAAATGGAAAATGGGTGTCAGGAACTCAAAGATTCAGACGTTCCTTCTGGGGTGATGTTGGTTCAGTCATTGACGGATTACAGGTTGTACCTAGGGAATATATCGTGAACGACCCTTACTTTGGTACTGAACTTCTCGAAGTTCCTCTAAGTCATGTGGAGAAGCACTTCATTCCAGAAGAGCGACTTGAAGAGATCAGAAAGAATGGACCAAATGATAGACTTGAGTCACTTGCACTCGGTCTTGCGAACGCTATTCATGATACATTGGAAATTCCGTTCTCTGATATCGGAGTAGCTGGAAGCATCCTTTGGAAGGGGCACAATCCTGAGTTCTCAGATATCAATATGAATGTGTATGGACTCAGGAATTCTTGGATTCTAAAGAAAAGCTACGAATCAGTGAGTAATGCAGATAAGGTTCGACTCAGAAAATCTGATGAGTGGATACGAGGCGTCGAAAGGATACTGGAGAGAGTTCCAGCTCTATCCCAAGAAGATGTTGACAACCTATTCGAGAGAAGATTTGCGTTCTATTATGACAACCAATGTATCGGAGTCACCCCTGTGATTCGACCAGATGAGTCCCCTATCCAATATGGCTCAGAATCATATCGACAGGTCTCTGACATTCCAATTACTACACTGTTTCAGGTCAATGACTCTAAGCATGGTCTTTTCAGTCCCAGCATTATTGAAGGAGAATCACCTCTTCTTGAAGGATTTGATGATATTCAGGTTTCTCGCCTTCTAATATACGAAGGCATATACAGTGGTCTATTCGAAGACGGAGATAATCTAGAAGTCACTGGCACACTGCAACAGGTATCCTCGCTAGCAAGCAATCGAGATGATTTCTATCAACTCATGATAGGAACAAAGACAGGAGCTGGGAAGGAATACATTCGAATATTGGAATAATCTCTCAATCGAATCGGAATGGTCTTAGGCAGATAATAGACTAGCAAAAATGATGCCAAAAGAGATTCCCTATCTATCTGTACCATTGGAACTTGGTGAGGAAACACGTCAGAGGATATTGACTCTGGATCTATTTGACACCAACTACAAGATAATCTCAGAGGATGGTTTCCTTTTCTTTCCACTAAAAGAAGCAATCAATGTCGATCAAGTTTTACCTGAACTTCCATTCTCCGATATCAATACCGGAAGACGTTCATTTCCTGTGGCTTTTGATGGACCTCGAACACTTCAGGATGCATTCAAGGACAAACTAACAGAAGAAGAAGTAGAAAACCTGCCACGAGCCTACGATTTGATTGGAGATATTGCTGTTCTAGAGATACCTGATGAACTCATGGCCTATCGTTTGGAGATTGGAGAGGAGTTCCTTAGACTCCATCCGAATTTTAACACAGTACTAGGCAAGACAAGTCCTATATCTGGAACACTAAGAATTAGGGATTACGAACTACTCGCTGGAGTCGATAAGACAGATACAATCCATATCGAATATGGCTGTCGTATCGCTGTCGATCTCTCTAAGGCATACTTCAGTCCAAGACTTCTTGAAGAGCACCATCGAGTTGCACAGCAAGTCAAGGATGGTGAGCAGGTCATAGACATGTTCTCTGGAGTAGGTCCCTTCGCGCTTCACATCGCAAAAAGAACGAGAGCAAATATCACAGCGGTTGATATCAATCCAGAGGCAACCGAATTGCTTAGAAAAAGCATCAATCTGAACAAGTTAATCGGCACGATAGTTCCTCTAACATCAGACATTCGTGATTATGTCTCTGAGATTAAGCCCCAAAGCATTGATCGTGTGATAATGAACCACCCTTCCGGTGCCTTTGACTTCATTCATGAGGCATGTCAGCTGCTTCGAAAGAATGGTACTATGCATTACTATGATTTCATTGGCGGTGAGAATCCCGAGCAAAGTCTACAAGAGAAACTACGAGGATTGGTCGTGAAGACTGACAGGACCATTGTTGAGATTCAACGCATTCGAAGAGTTCGAGATAGCGCTCCATATGAGTATCATATGGTACTTGATGCCATCATAGACTAGTGAAGGCAAGCTGGCAATGTATTTCCTGATTTGGGTTTCGTAAACGGTCTATAAAGGATCTACTCAAATCTGCGGCAGCCTTATCAGCTCCAACCATTAAGGTTCGGTCGCATTCAAAGAAGCTGGTTCTTACTACCATACTGATATCGTTTGAGTAGGTCAGTCCTGGGCTACCATATCCGACAATCTCTTCCTTCATATCGCCTACCATTAAACTTAGGCAGATTTTGGTACTCTTCTTTCGGGCTAAAGATTTGATATCATCTCCTAGTTTATTGAGGGTCAGTTGTGATTTGATGCCTATGATACAAGTACCTTGTAGTGTAAGAAAATCTTCACTTGTCAATTCTAAAGTTGTTTTATGACTTCCCAGTACATTTTCGTGACCATATGTCAGAAAAGAAATCTGAACCATATTTATGATAGACCTCTCAATGCTTTTATGATTGCATGTAATATAGACATGCGGTCCTGATGTCCGATGCGCGTCTTCGACAAGATAGAGAGAGACTCATAGAAAGTCTCAGATCCAGAGGTTATCTTGTGAGCACAAAGGTTGAGAACGCCTTACGTGCAGTACCAAGAGAGGAGTTTGTCCATTCTGATAGCCGGAGCTATGCTTATCGTGACAGTCCTCTATCTATCAAGCATGGACAGACAATATCTGCACCCCACATGTGTGTAATAATGTGTGAGGGGCTCAATCTTGAAGAAGGCATGAGTATTCTGGAGATAGGTGCTGGGTCTGGGTACCATGCAGCCCTATGCGCAGAGATTGTCGCTCCCTCCGGGTCCACAAATCCTGGGCATGTCTATACTATCGAAATCGTTGGAGAACTCGTTGAGTTCGCTCAAATGAATCTCGATAAGACCGGATATTCAGATAGAGTGACTTTAATTCACGGTGATGGCGGTCTTGGATTTGAGCAGAAGGCGCCTTTTGACAGGATCTTTGTTGCTGCAGCTGCACCATCGATCCCAAACCCCCTTCTTGACCAGCTTGCTCTTGGCGGAATAATGCTGATTCCAGTAGGGTCTCCTGGACTATATCAGGAGCTGATGCTTGTTGTCAAGTCTGAAACGGGCGAGATTACTAAAAAGAGGTGGGGAGGAGTCGCTTTTGTTCCGCTCACTGGGAAGTATGGCTATTGATTAGGTTGCAAGGTGAAGCGGGATTATAGTAAGTGTGATTGGATCAGAATCAGAGAGTTTGAGCTTCTTCCTGATATTAATTGGGGCGATTACTTCCAGGATGTCCTCACTATGATGTGTCCGTTGAGCGATTACAATTGCAGCTTCAATCTTGTCATTGACTCTCACCCGATAGCAAATCACATCTCCAAATGTCCTTCCCTCATGGGTGAAGCCAGTTACAACCTTCGGAGGAGTATGTTTCATACGATTAATTGCGCGTCGAGAGGCATCTGTATTCACTCTTACATTAAGAGTCCCTAAAAATGGTTCAAACCCAAGTGCTTTCTTGAAGCGTTCTGAATACATATCAACATAATATGCTCCCTCTCCAAGCCCATCCACTATGTGTCCTTGAATCTTTATCTCATCTTTTGGAGGTGAGAATGCTATCTCAAGCGTACTGAAGATTCGAAGTAGTTCATCTCTACCTTGATCTGTTATCTTTAGCTGCATCCCACTAACAGTATGGACTCGCATAACATATCCCTTTTCCACACAATCAGATATTCGACGGGAGGCTGTCTGTTGACTGACTCCGAGATCTTGTCCCAAGTCACTTGTCTTTAGTAGGACTATCTCATGCAGTGCTCCATGCTGGGCTAATGACAATAAGGTGAACCAAATCTCGGGCTGAATCATAACTTCGCTCTCCTAGGACATATCCTTCTCCTGTATGCGTTCCTCAAATTCTTTGAGTTCTTGAATCATCTGGTTCTGCCGAACTGCATTTGTAACGTCCCCTCTACTTCTCTCAATTAAATTTCGTGCTACATCGCATTTTCTACGTAGATCCGGAATCAACGCATTTGGGAAATCAAAGTCATTTAGATTCTCAAAGATGATCTCCATGGAGGATAGTAGTGCAACAGCTCTTTCTACTCTATTCTCACGTAGATTCTCCAGCACCGCTCTTCTAAGCTCTCCTATTGTATCTCCGAGTCCGGTTAGATATGCTCTTGATGGGATATCATAAACTGACGGAGTGGTAATCTCGCCACGCTCAAGGATTGACAACACATTCGCTGCTTCAGCAAGCTCTTGATATGCTGTATCTATGATATGTGATTTAGCTAGGTATTCACTCTTTGCTAGTTCCGTCTTCGCTTGTTTGATAAGTGAATTCGCTTCTTCAAGTGACATCTTCGCCTTGTCAAAGTCACCACGATGTGATTGTTTTATAGACTCTGAGCAATTCCTGATTGCTGTTCTAGTGAGTGGAAGTATCTTCTCTCTGACAAAATCATCTGCCTCAATCTCTTCTCTGATAGTATCAAAGACTCTCCCAAATTCCATTATCAATCACCTTTGCTCATTATCCAAGTCGCTTTATGTGTTTGCTACGTGTCAGGAGAACAACTCTGCTTTCAGATTGTTCATCGATGTAGTAATACCCTGTTAGAGCAGCTAACTTCTCTGAGAACGCTCTAATCTCCATTTGTGAAGGTGCATTGTCTGCACCAAGTCGCCCTCTTGATGATCCCAGATACATGTATCCCTTTACTTCTACGAAGTCTGGCTCACCTATAAGAATCATCTTTGCATAGTTTCTAACATCATGCATATTATGAGATGCAACCATAGTCAGTCGGTTGACAGTTCTACAGTCGAGGGATCTCAGAAGCTCCTGAGATTCCATCAATCTCTCCCAAGCGTTCTTTATCCCAGGTCTTAGCAGTCTAGAGTGTGTATCTTGATCAGGGGCTGCCAAGGTAATGTATAGCTGTGTTGGAAGTGACATTTTGGAAAGGACATTCGGATGGGTTCCATTGGTAACTAGAAATGAAGTCATTCCCCTGTGATGTACCTCCTCAATGAAATCGCTCAAGAGAGGATAAAGAGTAGGTTCTCCTGCTAATGATATTGCAACATGTTTAGGGTCTCTTGCTTCAAGATATTTCTTTTCAGGAACCTTCGCTCCTGCTGCAGGATTATACCCCCCTAGGGATCTCAGATTGGCCATCAATGTTGCATCAAGCAACTCTGCAGGTGGAAGCACATCTTCAATGTCTACTGATATCTGATTCCAGTTTATTCCTATATCCTGTGGTGTCACTCTCCAGCAAAACTCGCAGTTCTGTGTGCATTTATCCACAACAGGAGTCATCTGCAAGCAGCGATGCGATTCGATACCATAGAACTTCTGTTTATAGCAGACATCGCCATACAGCAGACTCTTCTTTTGCCACTGACACGCTTTGTACCCTCCTCGGATACCTAATAGATGATAGCCTTGTTTCTCAAGTTTGCTTCTTAGTTCAATTGGCAAATCATTTGGCAAGGCTCTAATCAAAAATGCTCTATATCTGTCCTCTTATCAGGATTTAGCAATGGTATCTCAACGAGATTCCAACTTCTCCCCAAGTGTTTCTTGATAGCCCCAAGAACCTGTAACTTTTTTCTTTCTTGAAAATTCACCTAGAATTTGCCTAGTTCTGGAGTTCAATCTTCCAGCAGGCATATCTTCCCAGGCGCTTCCTGGTAGTGGCATGAATACATGTGCATGAATCTTAGCATCCATCTTCACAAGTTCCTCACATATCTCCAGACTTGCATCTACATCATTCTCCGTTTCTCCCGGAAGTCCAAATATCATATCGACGTGAGGTATGAATCCTGAGTCTTTTGCTATAGATATAGCATTCATCCCTTCCTCTACAGTATGGTGTCTATTGGCTACCTCTAACATATCATCACTTCCTGACTGTAGACCAATCTGTAAAGTTCTATTAGAAACATAATCCCTGAACATCTCTAAGAGTTTGGGAGTTACGAACTCTGGTCTTACTTCTGAAGGAAATGAACCAAAGAACACCTCAATCCCTGTTCGTTTGGTAACTTCTTTTAGGAGTTTCTCAAGCTTCTCAGGTTCAGCTCTTCTACCTCTACCACCATAACAAAGAGCGTTGGGCGATAGAAACCACGTTCTTTCGAATCCCCTCTCTTCAACTGCCTTTTCTAACCAGTAGGTGATGGATGATACTTCTCTGTGTCTAACAACCCCTCCTGTAAGAAAAGGTGTCGAACAGAATTTACAATGGAATGGACACCCTCGAGTCACCTCGACAGGTCCCACAATATTCAAACCAATGGCGAAGGGAGGATAGTCATCCAATACGACTTGATTCAGTAACTTCGGAGTTGGAATCCATTCACTACTGCTATCAATTACTCCCGGAACCAAGACGGGATTCTTCTCATTTACCAGACACCAAAGAAACTCTCTGAAACTAGACTCGCCTTCTCCGATGATTACATAATCAAAACCTATGTCTAAGAGATCTTTGGGCTTGGCACTTGCATGAGGTCCTCCTCCAACTATTACCACTCGGTTTCCAAAACGGTCTTTGACATTTCTGATCTCAGATCTCACTCTATCTAGCTGCGTACTCATCACAGAATGTGCTAATACAACCTTGCCCTGTTCAAGCTCTTCCTCTAGCTTCCTCTCAACTGAATCTACTGGAGCGAAGATCCGAAGGATTTCAAGTCGGGGATCTGTTTCAATGGAGCCAAGGAGTGCAGCAAGACTATATCTTGAGGAAGTATGTGCACGAAAGACCAGTGAGTGTATCTCCAATGACTGCACACGCACTAGTTCTCTACGACTCGTTCAGTCACGCCATCTTTTGTGACGGTCATGACACGAATCTCTCCGCCTGACTGAACATCTCTTGCGATGCCTGCTCGTACTGCAGTGATAGCAATCTCTTCTGCGGCCTTGACAGTCAAATCTGGAGTGTAATCCTTCTCTAGAACACCATATGCAGTCCTAACTCCAGTACCTGTAGCTGTGAACTCATCCGGAATTAATGACCCGCCCATATCTAAAGTGTACAAAGCAGGACCGTCCTTGTCATATCCAATGATTACAGTTTGCACATAGAGTGGTGCAAATCGGCGCGAATACAATGTATTTGCTACCATCTTAGAGAGGGCCTTTACAGAGATTGCTTTCTTGTTATCAAGCTCGTAGAGTTTGATTTGAGCTTGAAGTCTGTTGACCAACATTTGATAGTCTGAGGTCAAACCTGCTGAAGCTAGCACAATCGTATCGGTTAGTTTGAATGCCTTGACACCTTTCTCACTGAGTACCATTGTTCCCCAGCTGATAAGAGAGTCAGTAGCTACTACTGTTCCATCTACACATTTGATTCCTACTACTGTGGCACCTGTTGGAAGACTCATTTTTGGCCCATTCTCCTGTGGAGCATGTTCTCATTTTACGGTCCTGTCAATCCTTTTAAAAGATGTTCTATGGACTGCCTAGTGTCCGTATGAGTGTGATTTACTATTGAGTGCTCTTAATCCTTTCAAGAGAATTGTGACAATAATGCAAGCAGAGGAGATTATCGAGTTCGCTCATAATAAATCCCTGAAAGTAAGTGTGAAGAGCTCCAAGATGATAGAGAAAGTAGAGCGTGCAAGGATAAGAGAGATTGCTAGATTGCAGGAGTTCTCAAAATTAGTAAAAGGAAAACTCAGAGAGGCTGTAGAGGGCTTCCCCACAATCGATCGTTTGCACCCATTCTATCTCGAACTCACTGACATACTTGTAGGTATAGACAAACTAAAGCAATCCTTGGGGGCTATCTACAATTGTATTCCGCCTATCGATGAAGTGACCAATTCTCATCTCGAAGCATTGAAGCTGGGACAAGACTACAAGCAGATGAAAAGGTCCCGAAGTGCTGCGAAGGGTCGAATAGCCTCTATCGTTCGTGCTACCGCAAGCAATCTTGACTTTATCATAGAAGCGAAGAAGAAACTATCAGCATTACCTGGAATACTTCCTAATTCTCCTACCATCGTATGTGCAGGATTTCCAAACGTTGGCAAATCGACCTTAGTCAAGAAGGTTTCAACCGCAGAGCCTGAGATTGCGTATTATCCCTTCACAACAAAACAAGTGATAATCGGTCACCTCAAGATTCGTGACTACAGAGTACAAATCGTTGATACGCCTGGTATTCTTGATAGGCCGATGGCCAAACGGAATGATATAGAGAAACAAGCTATCACAGCTCTAAAGTATCTAGCACATGTCATCATCTTTCTCCTTGACCCATCGGAAGCATGTGGATGGTCTATTAGCGATCAAATGAATCTGCTTCGAGAGGTTCAGAGAATGTTTCCTATCATTCCCATCCTTATCGCTTTCAATAAGATTGACATCGCACCAGATGAGAAGATGGTTGAAGCAAAGAACGCAGTGCCCGATGCATATGAGATTGTAGCCACTGAAGGAACTGGAGTCGACGAGCTTCTACAGGATGCTGTTGAAGAGGTTGATCTTAAATCATTACAAGACGAGATTGACGAGCATGTTGAATCATTAGGCAAGAGAAAGAGCGATTCCTTCGACTTCGACTAGTCCTGGCTCGCCAAGATTGCCCTGAAGGTCTATATCCACATCCAAGATTCGCTGTGCTACCCAAATGTTCGTTTGTAGATGAGAGGTGACCTCTGTGACTCCAATCTGACTCTTTCCTTTTGCTAGTGCCATGTATGGAATTAACATGTCACAGAGATGCGAATCGACTGCTTTTCTTGTTGCCATCTCATGAATCAATCTACGTGCAGTTTCTGACCCAACAAGTTCAGCACGTTTTCCTTTCGTACCAAGCGAGTCAGCTCCTATTCGATTTCCAGTATTTGACTCAGCCCATAGTACGATACCACTACCAGGACCAAGATGAGGGTCATTCTGGCTTTGATAGGTTTCACGAAGTATCTTCTGGATAGGTAACCCTCTCTCCACAAGCACTTCTTCTGCACTTGATGCTTGGCGTTCTGCAACGTGAGATGGTAGTCTAACTGAATGAGAAATCCCTCCTATACTACTCAGCTCTCCGAAATCTACCAATGATATGTTAGATATCCTTTCACACGGAGTCATATTAGCAGTTACCTTTCCCCCTCCTTTGGGATAGTGTCCTCTCCTCTCTTGAAGAATCTCTGTTTTTGGTCCCATCTTCTCAAGCATTGGGACAAATATCTCACGCATATAATCAATTGGAGGACTCCATGAAACATCAGTTCCTCCCTTAAGATGGAATCTAACAGGTTCTGCTGACAGTATTGCTGGAGGTAAGACAGCTTGAAGAACAAGGGAAATCGCACCCGCTGTTCCAACGTCATAGTCAAAGCGACCACTACATCTTTCAGAAGGGATAAACTCAACAACTTGGCTGCCAATATCAAGTCCCTTTACTTTTGCATTCACAAGATGCGCCGTGAGGTCTATCCCTGCTATATGCTGTCGTTTCAATCCTGGCTTTGGTCGTCCTGCACGTATCCTTTTGATGCATATAGGTTTTAGAGTCAGAGCTGATAGGGATACAGCTGTTCGAAGGATTTGTCCACCTCCCTCTCCAAAAGAGCCATCAATTTCTATCATAACCGAACACTACTCAACAGATAGCAGTATGATGTTAAGAACCTCTCTCATTTTTGTCCTTGCCTAACCCTTATTTACCAGCTCATTTCAGATTTAGGTGATAACGATGCGCTCAATATTCATTGGCAGATTCCAACCTATACATCTTGGACATCTCCACACCATCAAGCAGATACTTGACAAGGGTGAAGATCTAATCATTGCAATTGGTAGTTCCCAGTACTCTCATACACCAAATAACCCATTCACCGGTGGAGAGCGCGTTATGCTAATCAAGCGTGCAATGATTGACGAAGGGCTTCCTCTAGATAGAATCGATATAATCCCCATTACTGATGTGAATATCAATCCATTATGGATCGCACATCTCAAGAGCTTTGTACCTTACTTTGACAAAGCCTATTCCCATAATGCTCTGGTTCAACAATTATTCAAGGATGCTGGTATCCAACTTGATGAAACCACACTCTTAGAGCGCAGCTCATATAGCGCAAATCACATTCGCGACCTTATACGTTGGGGGAATGATGAGTGGAAGTCCTTGGTTCCCACAGGTGTTGTCGAGATGATGGAAAAATACGGACTTGACAAACGGATTAAGGCTGTTGGCAACAATACCACGAAGCGATGAATATCCATAGTAGACTTTAAATAAGAACTGACTAGGACAGTATCTTGGTGAACGTCTATGCTAGGTGAATGCGTTCCGATCAACTAATAGTCTGATTCTATATCCTAGCGAATGCTCTATAACTCAAAACAAACACAATGAGATGATAGTATGAACGGTAGTGATGTAAATAACGACTCGAAACAAGCCATTTTCAATATCAGTAAGGAAAATGACTTTCCAGAATGGTATAGTGAAATCTGTAAGGTCGCTGAATTAGCAGACATTCGTTACAATGTCAAGGGCTTCACACCGTTCCTACCTTGGAGTGTCATGTCTATGGACCTCATGTTTGACTATCTTGAGGCCAATCTCCAAGAGAAGGGGCATCAGCCCATGCTATTTCCTACAGTGATTCCTGAAAGTAATCTGACCAAGGAAGCCGAACATGTCGAAGGATTCACGCCTCAGGTCTTTTGGATCAGAGAGATTGGTGATGGACAACAGCTTGAGGAGCCTTTGGCTCTTAGGCCCACTAGTGAAACAGCGATATATCCTATGTATTCATTATGGGTTCGAAGCTGGCGCGACCTTCCTATGAAGCGATATCAGCGTTGTTCTGTATTCAGATCTGAGATAAAGAGCACTCGTCCTTTTCTCAGAGGGCGTGAGTTTCTTTGGATTGAGAGCCATAATGTCTATTCGACCCATCAAGAGGCTTTGGACCAAGTCATGGAAGACCTAGAGATTACCAAAGAGGTTGTTACTGGGGATTTTGGTATCCCTGTAATGGTCTTCAAGCGAACTCAATGGGACAAGTTCCCTGGAGGATTGAATACATATGCAGCTGATACTCTAATGCCAGACGGTAAGGTAATCCAACTGCCTTCTACCCATGACCTTGGAGATAACTTCGCTAAAGCGTTTGATGTCAAATATCTGAACATAGACAATGAAATGGTCTATGCTTGGCAGACCTGCTATGGTCCTGCAATATCTCGAATATATGGTGCTATGATATCGGTCCATGGCGATGATAAGGGACTACGTCTACCATTCAAAATAGCTCCCTATCAGGTTGTTATTGTGCCTATCTATAAAGAGAAGACAAAGAGTGAAGTTCTCTCCTACTGTATGGATCTTCAGAAGACCTTACGCAAAGCCGGTTTCAGAGTCCATCTGGATGACCGCGATCAGACCCCCGGATGGAAATTCAACTTTTGGGAGATGAAAGGTGTTCCCATTCGGCTTGAAGCTGGACCTCGCGATATCAAAGAGAAGAAAGTAGTCGCAATGCGAAGAGACACTCTGAAACGTGAGAGTCTGGATATCGCATCCATCAAGAAGAGCATTGCCAAGCTTGGTGAGGAAATAGACGCAAATCTGCTAGCTATTGCAGAGTCCAAGTTCGAGAATCTCATCGTAGATGCAGATAGTATTGGAACTATCGACCATGCTCTAAGTATGGGTAAGATTGCTAGAGTGCCTTTCTGTACAACCCAGATGGATGGCCTTGCATGTGATGAAGAACTCAAGGAGAAGACTGGCGGAGAAGTGCGTGGTACCAGAATCGATATCGATGAAACTCCTTCAGGCGTATGTGTCGTTTGTGGCAAGGTCGCAGAGGAAATCGTCTACGTGGCAAGATCTTATTGATTCAAATCAGTGGTCAGATGGTGAGGCATCCTTCTGACCATATCTTTTTCTTAATAAGCCCAAAGGACTAGCTTGACCTATACTCGGAGTAGCACTCAATGAAGATTCTAGTTCCTTATCCTGATGATACTGCTGAAAAGATTAGGGCGATCATCGGTGACCAAGCTGAAGTCGTCAATTCCAGTCGCGACACCGAGGAAATGCTCACTGTGGGCGGAGATGCAGATATCGTGGCATCTGGAAGAGTCCCTGATGATTTTATCCTAAAAGCAGCAAATCTCAAGATGATTCAATCCTTTGGAGCCGGTATTGACAAGATTGATCGTGATGCTTTGATCAAGAGAGGAGATGTGATCGTTTGCAATAATCACGTCAATGCAGCAGAAGTTGCCGAGTATGCAATCATGCTGCTTCTTGCTGCTGCAAAGCATATTCTACATTCCGACCGTGAGATTAGGACAGGGGACTGGCGGATGAGTTGGGGGGGTCCACTTCCAAACCATGAGCTTAGGAAGAAGACCTGTCTAATCCTAGGGCTGGGACATATTGGGTCTGAGATTGCTAAGCGACTACGAGCCTTTGATATGAAACTGATAGCTGCGACAAGAACTGGTACTTCAAAGAATCAAGATCTAGTTGATTCGCTTGAATGCATCGATGAAATAGAGGCATCAATCCAACAAGCAGATTTTGTCATGCTCTCTCTTCCATTGACAAAAGGGTCTGAGAATCTAGTAGATGGACATTTCATCTCCCTGATGAAGGAAAACGCAATCTTAGTAAATATCTCTCGCGGGCAAATCATCGATGAAGCGGCTCTCTATCATGCACTCAGTGAAGGAAGAAT